>NZ_JAAGNZ010000009.1 GCF_010747415.1 Spirosoma agri
GCCTCGAACTCAGCCTCCTACAAGCAGTTTGTGGAAGATGCCAGCGCAACGCGGTTGCGCGAGATTACGCTGATGTATAGCCTGCGCAGTCCGGGTTTCCGCCGATTCACGCACCTCTCTACCGTCGATTTCAGCCTGACCGGGCGCAACCTGGTATTGTGGACCAAGTATACCGGCACCGATCCTGAGGTCAACATTACCGGCGCGGGCCTGTCGCGGGGGCAGGACTGGTTCACCAATCCAAATACGAAGTCACTGCTTTTTTCGGTCAAAATAACGTACTAACCCCGTCGGCGTCACTGCCGTACATCGGTGTCAATTCATGAAAAAATCGATTTCCTATAAAGTCATTATTGCGCTGCTGGCCGTTAACCTGCTAAGTGGTTGCCAACGCCTGTTCGAGGAACCCGCCATTCAGAGTAATCCCAACGCCGTAACCGACGTCGATGTAGCAACGCTGCTGGCGGGTACGCTCCTCGGCGTTTCGTTCCTGCACGAAGATACCGACGTCCGGATTGCGTCGATGTGGGCGGGTGAGTTGAACGGCCTGTCGCGGGCGCATCAAGGCTTTGCGCAGTACATCGTCTCGTCGCAGAGTTTTACGTGGAGCCCCCTGTATCCGGTGGCGGGGCAGGCCCGGCTGATTCAAACCAAAGCCGATGCCGTGGGCGACAAATGGACAAAAGGGGTAGGGCAGGTACTGGAAGCGCTGGTCATCGCCAAAGCCACGGACCTCTACGGCGACGTTCCTTACAGTCAGGCGTTCGACGACGTAGCCTTTCCCACGCCGGTCTTCGATAAACAAACAGACGTGTACACCGCGTTGCACACCACGCTCGACAATGCCATTCAGAATCTGTCGGCCTCATCGGGATTGGCTTTTACCAGTCAGGATTTTATTTACAAAAGTGACGTCGCCAAGTGGCGGGCGGCCGCCAATACGCTGAAAGCCCGGTTGTATCTGCACACCGGCGAGTATGCTAAAGCCGTTGCCAGCGCCAGTTCGGGCATCAGCAGCCCGGCGGGTGACGCCTTGATTCCGCACGGTACGAGCCTGGGGGTAGATTTGAACCAGAACTATGATTTCTTCCGGGTCAACCGGGCGGGCGATACGGGTTTCGACGGAGCGTACCTGCCCGTATTGCTGCGATCACGCATTGGGTCAGCTAACACTAAAACCGACGAAACGGCGCTCTATAACCATTACATCAAAGTGGGCATTACGGCCACAGGTGCGCTAGACCCCAACACTACAGACGGAGCGTTTACGGCCAATGCGCCCCATCCCATCCTGACGTACTACGAGAATCAGCTGATTCTGGCCGAAGCGCAGGCCCGGCTGGGGGCGTCCGATAAAGCGCTGGCGGCTCTGAATACAGTTCGTGTAGCCCTGTCTGCCGGGTACGTGAACGGCAAGACAATTTCGGCTACCGGTCGGAAGTATGACGCCTACACCCTGGATGATTTCGGCCCTACCGGACTGGCTAACCCAACGAAATTGGCGACTCTGCAAACCGCACTACTGTACGAAATTATCAGCCAGCGGTTTCTCCTTTTTTTGATGCAATACGAAGCCTTCAACGACTATCGGCGACTGGCAAAAGCGGTGCCCGTTGTACAGTTACCCATTCCATTATACACCGGTTCTCAACGCCCGCAACGGTTCATTTATCCGCAGGTCGAGATCAATACGAATCCGAATGTGCCCAAACCGTTACCCGATCAGTTTACCAAAGTAACGGTGTTCTGACAGAACGCAGATGGTTATGCTCCTTGCGATTTATTGGGAGCATAACCATCCGCGTTCCAGACGTTCTACTACCTCTTTCTAACCACTTGATTCCCCCTCGATGACTACCTGTACTAGTTTACCGGTCCTTTCGGAAAGTGCCTTCTGGCGGTATTTCGCGTTTACGGCCTTGTACTTCGCGGAAGGGCTCAATATGGGACTATTGTTCGTCGGAATTCCGGCCTGGATGGCCCAGAACAGCAAGACGCCCACCGAAATTGGTCAGTTTGCAGCCGCCTGCGCCCTACCCTGGACGTTCAAATTCATCGTGGCCCCACTCATGGATCGCTATGCGTACCTGCCGATGGGGCGTAAACGGCCCTGGGTGTTGTTTGGGCAGCTTGGCCTGATGGGAAGCCTGATCGTGATGGCGTATATTCCCGACCCGTTGAACAACCTGAATCTTTTCGCGGGAGCCGCCTTTCTGGTGTCTTCGTTCGGGGCCATTCAGGATGCCGCTGTCGATGGCATGGCCGTTGACGCGATTCCCGGTGATCAGCAGGCCCGCGCCAACGGGTTTATGGGGGGTGCCCGCATGATCGGCAGTTCGCTGTCGCTGGCCGGTGGTAGCTGGCTGATGAACCAGTATAATTTTACGGTATCGACCCTGGCCCTGGCGGCTCTAATTGGGCTGATGACGCTGGTGCCCCTCGTGTTGCGGGAAGACCGGGGCGAAAAAATCCTCCCCTGGACGGCAGGAACGATTTCCCCCGAAGCGCAAAAGATGCAGATCACGAGCTGGACTACCATTCTGCAATCGTTGTACAGTCTGTTTCGCCTGAAAAATTCGTTGCTGGTGGCACTGCTGATGTTTATTACAATGGGGTCGTACAACTACTTCGAAACGCTGCTACCCCTGTTTGCCGTCAACGTCTCCGGCTGGACTAACGTATCGTATTCCCAGGCGTTTGCTTCGGCCGATCTGATCGGTGGTATCAGCGGTATTTTGCTGGGTGGCGTGCTAATCGAACGGTTTGGGAAGAAACGAATGATTGGTCTGTATTTTCTGGGTATCATGGGCATTACGACCGCCCTCGCCTTACTGACGCCCTATTGGACCAACAGCGTATTTATTCAGGGCTTTATTATTGTATACCGCTGGCTGAACGCCTTTGCCAAAATCGGCGTCTACGCGATCGCCATGGAGTGCTGCTCGAAAAAAGTATCGGCCAGCCAGTTTACATTTTATATGACCATCGGAGCTGTTGGATCAATGGTTGGCGCGACGCTGATTGGTCCCATTAAGGAGAATTTTAGCTGGCCGTTTACGATGCTGTTATTCGTAGGACTGATCGCTCTTGCCTGGCTGGTGATGCGGTTGCTGAACATCAGTAAGCTGGAAACGCAGATTACGGAATTGGATGAGAAGACAAGCCAAAACGAGGTATACCAACTGAACTGACTTACAGACCAGTCTGAAAAGTGATGGTAGACTGGTATCGCCATATACAAAGTCAGCCTCGAAAATAACTAGTGCAGGGACTTAGTCCGGTAATGTCAAGGGTCTTCCAGCTCAATCGGGAGCATACGCTGCATGGATCGTTACCGTAAACCGGTAATTGATGCAAGTTGCAGACATTGGTTAACCAACCCGATTAAGAAACCTTAATAACATCCTAAGCTCGTCTTCAGATCGACCGTTTACTTTAGCCCTCACGCAGAGCTAGATGAATTTGGCATGAAACGAGCGATTTACTTTTTCTTTCTTTTTGGCACAACCAGCGCACCAATCATCGCTCAGCAGCTTGACTGTACCACCATCGGCTTTGAACGGGGAACGACCGACGGCTGGACGCTGACCAACGGACAGGTCACCAATCAAGGGCAACAGGTCGTTTTTCAGAACGAGACAGCGGGAACGTTTGAGAACGGGCATCGGATCACAAGCTTGGGTGATGGCAACGACCCCAAAATAACCGCCGAGGCTATTCCTATGGTAGCGCCCGGTAGTACGCATTCTATCCGCATCGGCAACGTAACCCGTGGCAGCCGCTTTGACCGTATAAAAGGGTCTTTTGTGGTTACAGCTGACAATACGCTGTTTCAGTACAAGCTGGCAGTTATTCTGCAAAATGCCAATCACGAGGCTTACGAAAAACCGGGTTTCACCATCCGAATCACCGATAGCGAAGGGCAGGAACTACCTTGTAGTTTTTACGATATACAGGTTTCAGCGGCTGGTACGGTCGATGGCTTTAAAACGCAGGGCGATATTCAGTACCGCAACTGGACCGTTGGCGCCATTGATCTACGCAACTACATCGGTCGGCGCATTACGGTGGAAGTGACCGCGCATGGTTGCACGCACAATGGCCACGTTGGCTACGCGTACTTCGATGCGCAATGCCTCAAATCAGAAATCAACCAGGCGTCGGCCTGCCCCGACGCCGACGGATACGTCGTACTGAACGCACCCGATGGCTTCGACAAATACAGCTGGAATATGGGCCAGACGACCCGCTCGATCCGCGTGAAAGCTGCCGTCGGTCAAACGTATTGGGTTAAACTGTCACCCTTCTCCAGTCTGAGCGCCAGCTGCGAATTTCAGCTTGATCATCAGCTAACCTTCCAACCCGTAGAAACAACGTTGACAAAGACGATTTGCGAAGGCGACGGAGTTGTGGTGGGCGATACGACGTATCGGAGCAGCGGGCAATTTGTGCGGACCATTACCCACAATATGCTGTGCGACAGCACCGTAAAGCTATCTCTGACCGTCAAACCACTGGGTCGTTTAGTGCAACGGGTGACCATTTGCGAGGACGGTAGCTTGACCGTTGGCGACTCAACGTACCGCCGGCAGGGCACCTATGTCAATCACTTCACCAATTCGATCGGTTGCGATAGCGTAGTGACTACCCACCTGACGGTCAACCAATTGGCTACCCGTATAAGTCCTGACGTGATGATTACCCAGGGCGACAGCGCCCAATTGATCGTTACAGCCACGCCCACGGGTGCGTATACGTACCGCTGGAATTCTACCGAGCGATTAAGTTGCCCGACCTGTGCCCAGACCTGGGCAACTCCGTCCACGACAACTCAGTATGTCGTACAGGTTTCGGACGAAGGTGGGATTTGCCGGCAGACTAAAGCGGTTACCGTTACCGTCGTTCCGTGCGGATTGCAGCTACCTACGGCTTTCACCCCCAATGCCGATCAGATGAATGATCACTGGATTATCAAAGGCAACGCCTGCGTCAGACAGCTTCGCAACGTGACTATTTATAACCGTTGGGGAGAAGTTCTCTATCATCAGGAGAACATGGCTTTATCGGATCACAATCGATGCTGGGACGGCCAGTATCAGGGGCAACCGGTCCTCGAGGGACTATATCCATACACGATTCAGGCCGAACTGACCAATGGCGATTTAACCGATTACCGGGGCGTTGTTCAACTTGTCCGATGACCGGATACGGGCCGCGAATAGCTCAGACTGCTAGCAGTAGACGTACCATACCGACCGTCGATAGCCATGAGCCCCTAAACATATTCTTCGAAAATAAGGTACTGGTATTGAGTGCCGGCTGATCCTCTACTGTCGTCTACTGCCTATGAAACAAACGCTACTTTTTATGGTTACACTCCTACTTTTTCTGGCTGGTCTGATCCGGGTAGTCGCTCAAACGCCCACGGCTGTTTCGGGCCGGGTGCTGGACTATCTGGCCAACCGGATTGGCGATTATGACGGGCTGCGTTTACAAACGGCCGCGGGGGAGGTGTATCTGTTTTTCCCGCCCCATGCGGCTGCCCAGATCCGACGACTGGCCGCCACCGGGCAACGTATAAAGGCCGATGTTGAACCAGGGCATGGCGGCCCCGGACACGCCAAACCGGTTTTGGAAAAATCAGCGGGAGGGGTATCTACAGCAGAGCCAGCGACCATCCCAACTTACCGGTTGATCCGACTGCGTAACGCAACGTCCGGCACACTGCTTCAATTGTCCGATCTACCCCCTCCACCGCCACAACCGGGCGTTCTGGTCCAGACGGAAGGTCCCTTGGTAGCGAAAATGATTGATGACCACGGTGATCTGATCGCTTTGCTGACGGACAAGTATCTGATTGAATTGAAACCCCATCAGTCGGAGCAGATCAGCTCGCTGCTGGTGGGCGTTCAGCGATTGGGAGCCGTCGGGTTCGAACGAAATCTGGATGGCTTTGTCAATCGTTCCGGCCGACCTGTGCTGCATCCTACTGCCTTAACCATCCGAGGTCAAACCTTTGCACTTTAATGAAAATTCTGTTAATCGACGACGAAGAAAAACTGGTTACACACCTGCAAAAAGGTCTTCGGCAGGCTGGTTATTCAGTCGATATAGCGCTGTCGGCTGCCGAAGGGCTTGAACAGGCTGCCGTAGGCGGTCACGATTTGATATTACTCGACCTGATGCTGCCCGGAACCACGGGTTTCGATGTGCTGCGAACGCTGCGGGCCTTCGGTATCCAGGCTCCGGTAATGATTCTGAGTGCCCTCAACCAGTCGCATCATGTCGTGCAGGGACTGGATTTGGGAGCCATCGATTATGTACGAAAACCGTTCGAACTGGACGAGTTGCTGGCCCGGATTCGCACCGTGCAGCGGAGTCAGGCGGGAAGCCGGCTGGCCGTATGGCGCGTCAATGATCTAACGATGGATCTAGCCAGTCGTCAGGTGAATCGGGCTGGTCAATCCATTGCCCTGACGCCCCGCGAGTATCAGTTACTGGAGCAATTGATGCGCCATGCCGGACGGGTCATTACCAAAGCCCAGCTAACCGAAAAGGTCTGGGAATCGGACTTTGACCGGGGCAGCAACGTGGTTGAAGTGCATGTGCATCAGTTACGAAAAAAGATTGATCGGGGCTTCGAATCTACGCTGCTTGAAACGGTCGTTGGGGTAGGCTACCGGCTCAAGGGATCCCTGGAAATCAACTGACCCTGTTTATATGGTGTTGTTACGTCCTGTTCGCAGTATTCGGTTAAAGATTGGTCTGGTATTCGGGATTACCTTTTTTTCGGGCTTTGCCGCAGCGGCTACTTACGTGTTCTACGAAGTAAAAAAGGTCCTGATTCAGCAGGAAAATCGGGCACTGGACGACCGGGCTGCCCGACTGTCGGAACGTACATCGCTTTATCCGCTGATCATTCCCCTGCCCGAACGGGGCGAAGTTCTTGCACTTTGGTACACAACGAATGGTAGTACCAAACGCCTGTATCAGTCTCCGCGCTTCCCTGCTACCATCAGCGGGATAGACAGCCCCACTATTTCTCGATCGGATACGTTTCAACTCACTCGTTTTGTTCGAAATACGGAAGGGGGCTACGGAAAACTAACGACCATTGTCGGACGCAGCAACCGCCCGTTAGCCCGTCAGTTGCAGTCGATTGGCTGGCTATTGATCGGCATCCTCCTGCTGAGTATGATGCTGTCCAGTCTGGGAGCCTGGGTAATGAGCGGTTGGTTACTGCGCCCGCTGAAAGCCATCATCGATTCGGCCCGTTCCGTCAATCTGGCCGAAGACGTGACACCAATCCCAACGCCCAATTCGAAGGATGAACTCCTGGAGTTGGCCGATACGATCAACGATATGCTGGCCCGTATCCGGCAGGCGGTTGATACCCAGCACAATTTTTTTGCGGCTGCTTCGCACGAACTGCGTACACCCTTGAGCATTTTACGTACGGAGATCGAAGTAGCACAACGGGAAGCCATTAATGATCGGGAACGCCGTTTTTTAGCCAGTCAATTAGCCGAATTACGGCGTCTGAGCCGGCTGGTCGATGATCTGCTGGCGATGAGTCAGCTTCGGGCCGGTACGCTGCAACTGCGCCCCGAGCGGATCGAACTCGATGACCTGACCTTGTTCCTTACCGAACGGTATCATGCGCCCATCAACCAGCGGCATCTGTACCTGTCGGTCCAGCTGGACGATGCGGCCCCGTCGCTGACCATTCTGGCGGATCTGGACAAGCTGACCAATGTGCTGCTGAATCTGCTGGATAACGCCGTCAAATATGCCATTCCAAACACCCAGCTTGACCTTAGTATACGTCAGCAACACGAAACCATCGTCTGGTCGCTGATCAATCAGACAACATCAGTCGTACCCGACCCCAATCGGCTTACCAGCGAATTTTACCAGGCCGACATTCGTCACGATGGGTATGGACTGGGCTTGTGGATCAGTCACCAGATTGTCCGGCTTATGAGCGGAACCCTTACCGTCACCGCTACCGAAGGCTGGTTTCAGGCCGAGGTACGGTTTAAAAACCAGTCAGGTCAGCCTCCTTTCGAAAACTGACCTGACCGGATACCATTCAGAACTGACTAGGCTCTTGCTTCAGCCATTATCAGCTCGCCGGAAGCTGAAAAGCGCAGTTTGTACAACTGCTGACCAACGGCTATATCGATGGTATAGTCATTCGTTGTTCCCGTTGGGGGGGTGTGCAGATCAGCTGCCAGATACGTGTAGCCGCTAAAGTTGGTTTGCAGATACGCCGTAATGGCCGACGGTAACTTCGTGGCATCCAGAATAAGCTGGTGATCAGCCGGAGCCCCTGGTGTCATTGTGCTCGACGCCGGAGGGGTTGGACCACCGGGTTTAGGCGTGGCCGGACCACCAGCTACTGTACCTGACGCCGGAGGAGTTGGACCACCGGCCATCGTACCGGATACTGGGGCCGTCGGACCACCTGCGGCTGTGCCCGATGCCGGACCACCCGCCACTGGACCTTTTGGCGCAACCAGAGAACCGTTCGTGTCGAAGTGTAGAACGGTGGGCTGGTTGTTGCTGAACAGCTTGACATCGTAAGTGGTCGTTCCGTCGTGCACATGCTGCTCGGCCCAGCCGTAAGTATAGGCGGCATACGTGCTGCTCAAGGCCGTTTTGATGGCGCTCGATAAATTATCCCGCGAAACGTAGCTGACCGAGTGGGTAGTGGTCAGGTCGCCGGGCGCGGTGTGCGCATCGCGGAAGGTCCCCGTGCCATCAAAATGAACATCAACCCGCTGATTGTTCGTCAGAATCTGCACGCGGTACTCCTGCGCCGTTCCGTTGATCTGCATCGACTCAGCCATCACCAGTTGATAACCCGCGTAGGTCTGGCTCAGGTAGCTACTGACCGAAGCCGGTAACTGAGCTGCGGTCAGACGCACGATTACTTCACCACGGGGACCGGCGGGACGGGTAGTCAGTGCGCCGTTGGTGTCGAAGAAGTAATCGACCGGTGCTCCATTTTGCAGGACAGTCACTTTCGTTCCCGAGTAGGTTGTGGAACCCGGCTGGCTCATCTTCTCCACTTTGATCAGCGTGTAACCCGAAACGTTCTGGTCCAGGTATGACTTCACGTTGGCAGGCAGGGTGGCCGAGGGTAAGCCCACGACATTGGCCGACGAACGGGCTCCGAACAGTACGCTGGTTTCGACGGCCTGAGTCTGGTCGGGGGCCATCGCTGTTTTGCTACAGCTCGTTGTGAGTAGCGTCACCAGAACGGCGACGGATAAAAGGGTTCGTTTCATTTGTTTTCGTTTACGTTGTTGAATCAAATTTGCCGTTCCCAGATGAAGATTCCCTTAAGATAGAATTAATTCGATACGGCTAATCATCATCGCGGAACAGCCAGCGGAACGCCCTCGCTAACGAACCAGAAACGATTGGCCGTTGACGGTGATAAGAGAAGCCTCAACAACCGTCTGTTTCTTCAGCTGGACCTGCCCCTCGCCAATCGGATGGAGGAACCCGTCTACCGAAATCGTACTTCCGTTGGGGGCTATCGTGAGGAGTTGAGTGATTACATGCGGGGGCACGCGGACCAGCGTTTGATCACTAAGCCGTAGTCCACTGACCTGGCCCTGTCTGTCGCGCTGATAATCGATTACTTTTCCTTTTACGGTTACCGACGTTGGAGTAGGCAACACAGCCGGTGCAGCCGGTGGTGTATCCGTAACGACGGTTTGCCCGTTCGTCAGACTAACCAGCCGAAAAACGCTCTCGCCTTCGGGTGTGATGTCGGAAGAGCCAGTCACCGTAATGGACTTACCCGCCTTGCCGGCCGTCTGGATCGCCTGGCCCAGATGGGGCGGAAAGCTAACCGCAATGC
Source organism: Spirosoma agri (assembly GCF_010747415.1). Classification (NCBI taxonomy): domain Bacteria; kingdom Pseudomonadati; phylum Bacteroidota; class Cytophagia; order Cytophagales; family Cytophagaceae; genus Spirosoma; species Spirosoma agri. Next base: position 9,875 of record NZ_JAAGNZ010000009.1, read on the forward strand.
TTTTCGAGCCCGTGTTGAACGTAAACCCATCCAGAATGGATTCGTCGTTGGCTGTAAACTGCTGAATGGTCCCCGTCAGGGTTGTCAGTGATAGCATTCCCTGCGCCTGCGGAGAGCGAATACCCGCGAAGGCAACAGGACCGGGTACGCCGGGGCCTGGACCCAAGGGCGGTTGTGCCTGTACGGTGAACAAGCCTGCCAGTAAGGCAAGTAAAAGCAGAAATTGGTTCGTACGTTTCATAGTCGTTTTTCAGTTAATTACGAAAGCAAACGTACAGGGCCAACATGAAGACGACCTGAAGAAACTATTAATTTATACTAACCATGTTTTCCAGCGACAGATCCGGTTAAACGAGTCGCCTGAGCTGGCCCCGTTAGCCATGGACAGCTCAGACGGGGCGCTAAATGAAGCGGAAATAGAGCCAGACCGCAAGCAGGGTACAGAGCAATGGAATCGTCATCACCAACGCTCCTAGTTTGAGAAATGCCCAGGCACTCACCGTCTGCCCCTCCCGACGTAGCGCAACTAACCAGAGAATGGTTGCCAATGATCCAGTCACCGACAGATTGGGACCCAGGTCGATCCCGATCAGAACCGCACTTTTAATCACGTCGGGCACCTGTCCAGCCTGAATGACGGTACCCGCGATCAGACCGGCAGGCAGATTGTTGACCAGGTTACAGGCGAGGGCCACCCCAACACCGCTCAACCAGGTCGTTTCGGTAACCGAACGCGCTGTTTGTTGGTGCAACAGCGTCGTTAGCTGCTGAATAATGCCCGTCTTGGCCAAAGCTTCTACCAGCACGAACAGCCCGGCTACCAGCGGCAGCACGGCCCAGGATACGTTTTTAATAACGATCCACGGCGTTTTTCTGGCCCGAATCAGGACCAGGATCGAGGTGAGAATTCCGGTAATGGCCGTCGGCAGCCCCAGGGCTACATCGAACGCCGAAGCGATCAACAGAACAAGCGCGGTGATGGCGATACCGGCAATGGCCAATCGCCCACCTGACGACAGTGTTGGAATGGTAATATCACCGGCAATGGATTCGCTTAACGCCTGGCGTTGGGTAAACCGTAAAATACCGTACGTAGTCACGATCGAAACAATTGACGGTATGGTATACTGCGCTAACCAGGCCAGTAACGGAGGCATGTGCGTGCCATAAATGACCAGATTGGCCGGATTGGAAATGGGCAGCACAAACGAGGCCGCATTGGCGATGAAAGCGCAGATGAACAGGTAGGGTAGTGGATTTTTAACCCTGGCCGTTTTTACAGCCGCTGCTACCGCAGGCGTCAACACGACGGCGGTGGCATCGTTGGATAAAAACGTCGTGACGACCACCCCAACCAGGTAAATCAATAGGAACAAACTACTGGCCGATCCGTTTGCCCGTTGGGTTGCCTGGGCTGCCAGCCAGTCGAAGAGCTTTTCTTCACGAGCCGTTTCAGCCAGTAGCATCATCCCGGTCAAGAAGAGATACACATCGGTCCCTTTCATAATGCCTGACAGGCTTTCAGTGGGTGTGATCAGCCCGAGAGCCAGCAATACGATCGCTCCACCAACGGCCCAGATAAATTCCGGCGTTTTAAACGGTCGGATGATGACGCCCGCAACGGCTAAAAGTGTAATTATCCAAATAAAACTAGTAGTCATAGTTACTGATTTAACGAATTCAGGAGGTTGGTTTACCATTTCGATTGGGACCCAGCTGGGTTCCCAGAATACCATTTTCGGGCCAGGCACCGATCGCGTCGGCATCGCTCCCGTTTTTTATACGCGCTCGGGTTTTTATGCCGGCTGAAGCCAGTTGAATAGTGTGCCGTCCGGGCCGGCCGCTTACGTCGATGGCTTCCACAGTCAGTTCCAGTTGGTCATCGGAGGGGACAAAGATCGTGGCCACCCAGCTACGCCGATCGTCCGACAGAATCATAGGAACCCAGTCGCCGTCGTTGAGTCGGCAGGCTACGGCTCGTTCGGCGGTGGCCCCGACAGCGATGGCGCGTACCTCGACGGAACCCAACGGAACCGGTGTTTCGTCCCGGCGAAGCCGATAATCGGCTGGACTGGTAATCAGAACAAACGGGAACGCGTCGTGGAGCGCCTTGAAACGCCAGCTGACCTGCCCTTCGTCGACAGCAATCAGCGCGTACCCGACGGGACCTTCCTCAATCTGACCGGTAGACCGGGTTGCTGAGAAAATCACATGCCCATCGTTGGCCAGTTCGTTGTAATGCGTGTGTCCCATATCGACCAGAACCACGTCGTGTTGCGCGATGAGTTCGTTCACGAAACGGGTTTCCTGTGGATCGGTCAAATCAGCCGGGTACGAGTGCATAAACAGAACGATCCGCTCGTCATTCGTCCGGGCAATGGCCAGCTCACGCACCAACCACTGCCGTTGCGAATCACCCAGCCGAAAATCCGGCCCGCCAGAACCTGGACCGCTCATATCCAGAAACAGGCAGCGAACACCCTGTATGACCCGTGACAACGGGAGCGACTCGGCCTGAAGGTGTTGGTAAAACCCCGCCAGACTTTTCTGCTCCATGTCGTGATCACCGGGGATACAAAAGACGGGAACGCTCAGCATCTTCAGCGCCGTAGCGACCCATTTGTACTGGGTGGGCAATCCATTATCGGCGTTGTCACCCGGTAAGACAACGAAATCAAGCGCCGAACCACATTCCGTTTCGAGCTGGGCTACGATGGATAAAAAGTCTACGTAATTCGGTTGTTTGGCCTGCGTGATGTGTAAATCGCCGATGTGCGCGAAGAGAAGCGGGCCGTTCGTTGACGGCTCAGAAAGTGAATTGGTCATTATCAGTTCAGGCGGGAATTGCGGCTGTTGCCGTGGAGCTACAGGCCGATTTAAGTGTCGTGGCAAACAGTATCCACAAACCAATCGAGACGAAGGCAAAACTGCCTAAAATGAGGAACGTGGATGGGTAGCCGATCTGTTGGGCCATCCACCCGCCAATAGCAGGACTCAAGGAAACCCCCAACCCCTGTACAGTCATAACAGCCCCCTGACCGATGTTAACCCGCCCTGTTCCGTTCAACAGGTGGGCCACCAACCCTGGCACTGCCACGCTTTGTAGCCCCGCGCCGATGCCGTCCAGCAACTGTACCGGGTACAGGCCCATATGACTGATTAGGTGAGCAGCAATAAAACCACGTAGCGGTAGGGCAATGAACGAAATGAGAATGACCAGCCAAAAACCGCTTTTTTCTGCCATGCGCATGGCTACGATGGAGACGACAATCATAGCCAGTTGCGCAATAATGATGGTCATAGCCACGAATTCGGTGGGGTTACCTACGTTTTTGGTGGCAGCGGCCAGTCCATACAGCGGTAGCATAGCTCCATTTCCCAGGTGAAAACAGGCCAAGGCAGCCGCCAAAATAAGAAGCGGTTTATTTTTTAACAGTACCTGAAAACCAGTGGCTTTCTGCGTTTCGTCACCTTTCCCCTGATCAGCCAGACCACGAGCAGCATTATCGTCAATTTCCTTAGCGGGAATCAACAGGACGGACACGATAGCCAGTACCCCAAACAGAGCGGCCAGCAGGAAAACGGCGGGCATACCAAACCGCATGCCGAGATAGCCTGACAGCGCAGCGCCAACAACATTACCCGCGTGGTTATAAGCCTGGTTGTACCCATTCTGTCGGTTAAAGCCGGTCTGACGCACGATGCCCAGCGTAATACCAACTACGGCGGGGCCAATGGCCGAACCCGCAATGGCCGTAGCGACCTGCGAGATACTGACTAACCAGAAATTTTGCGACAGCAGTATGATTCCCGATGCCAGCGTCGTAAACAGGGCTGCGACAACGACATACATGCGTTTGCGTTTCGTAGCATCGATGAGGGCTCCGGCGGGCGCGGTCATCAGCATACCCGCCACCCCGCCAATGGTCATGACGGAGCCAATCAAGCCACTTTTCCAGCCGTGAGCTAACAGGAATATGCCCAGAAAAGGGCCAATGCCCGCCTGCATATCGGCCATAAAGAAATTCAGGGCCTGAAGCGGCCAGACAATGCGGTGTCTGTCTACGGTTTGGGCTGTCGATGAAGGCATAGGTAAACGTTAGTGAGCGATGTGCCGGGTTGATTCTGATAGTCTGTGCCGGTGTCAATGAGTCAGTAGATTGTTCAGCAGACCGCTGCAAAGCAATCTCCGTTAGCTGAAGTTTCGATTAGATTAATATTAATTTATCTTCATCGTCAGGACAACGTGGCTCATCCACCGGAAACCGACTATGCCATGTGCGTTCTTATTCGTCAGAAAAATTGTGCCATAAATGAGCCATATCATTAACCGCTTGTCTGCTAGTACGTTGGTAATCAATGACAGGTATGCCCGTATGGATTGTATGGCTATTTTTACTCAGTATTGTAGAGAGGACTGTTTCTTTATCTACCTATCTTTCAGCGACTTATATTAAAAAGGGATTAAAATTTCGTACCCGTATTACTCAATTTTAGCCGCTTATGGATCGCTTTGTGACTCTATCGCCTATCGATTGATAGCGGATCTATGGTCAGTTGCTACACGTGTAAAGCCACCAGGTAGAACCGGTTACAGCGTGTGGTTCTGAGAAACAATAATGCGCATCGGAAGAAGTAGAAATACAGTCGATGTGGTTTTCTGGATGTAGTCTTGATACACGAAAAAACAGACTATTGCTTTCAATAAACACGCAATGCAGTATCGCAAATTAGGCAATACAGACCTGAACGTTTCGCTCCTGAGTTTCGGGGCATCCCCATTGGGTAACGTGTTCGATGAGACCAACGAAGCGGAAGGCATTCGGGCCGTTCACGCAGCGATTGATCTGGGGATCAATTTTTTCGACGTTGCCCCTTTTTACGGGGATACACTGGCCGAAAAGCGACTCGGAAAAGCACTGAAAACAAAACGGAATGCTGTTTTTCTGGCCACCAAATGCGGCCGCTACGGCAACGGCGTGTTCGACTTTTCTTACGAACGCCTTATGCGCAGCATCGACGAATCACTGACTCATTTGCAGGTCGATTATGTCGATCTGCTTCAGGTGCATGACATCGAGTTTGGCAATCGTGATCAACTCCTTGCCGAAGCTATTCCAGCCGTATTGAAGCTGAAAGAAATGGGGAAAGCCCGGTACGTGGGCTTCTCCGGACTGCCGGTTCGGTATCTGGCACAAATTGCGCGGGAGGTCGACGTCGATACCGTTCTGTCCTGGGGACATTATACGCTGCTGGCCGACGAGATCAATGAGGAGTTGGTACCCCTTTCGCTCGAAAAAGGTTTTGGCCTGATGAATGCGGCTCCGCTCATGCAACGGATTCTATCGGATGCCCCGGTTCCCGCCTGGCAGAATTCGCCCCAGGCCGTCAAGGATATGCAGCCACTATTACGGGCATTATGCCAGGAATACGGTCTGGCCCTCAGTGATGTCGCCTTGCGGTATGCGGTCAGCCATCCCGTAATCGCCACCACAATTGTAGGCATGTCGGAACAGCGACAGGTCGAACAGAATCTGCACGCACTCCAGCTTACCATTCCTGACGAACTGCTCCGGCGCATCGAAACGCTGGTAGCTCCGGTCAAAAATCAACTGTGGTTCGAAGGAAAACCGGAAAATAATATCCCTAAATCGATGGTGACCCATGACTAAACAACCCGCTTTAGTGCTAGTCGAACCGGGAAAAACGGAGGTCCGGTTCATCGATATACCGGTGCCTGGTCCCGATGAAGTGCTGTTACAGGTAAATAGGGTCGGCTTTTGCGGGGGCGATCTCAACGGTTTTCGGGGTTTGTTCGAATTGCAGGAATACCCCAATGTGCTGGGCCACGAAGTAGGCGCTACCATTCTGGAAACCGGCGGCCAGGTTCCGGACCCGTTCAAACCGGGTATGCGGGTGACGCTGAATCCCTACCTGAACTGTGGCCGTTGCCTTTCCTGCCGGAAGGGTCGCCCGAACGCCTGTCAGGACAACAAAACCATGGGCGTTCGTCGACCGGGCGCCATGACCAGTTTCATCGCCGTTCCCTGGGAAAAGCTACATACGTCATCCCGGTTGTCTGTTCGGGAATTAGCTCTGGTGGAGCCACTTACGGTCGGTTTTCATGCCGTTGCCAGAGGACGCGTGGTGGCGGGTGAAAAAGTGGCCGTTATCGGTTGTGGCATTGTTGGTTTGGGGGCCATTGCCGCTGCGGTAAGCCGGGGAGCAGACGTAATTGCCATTGATATCGACGATTCGAAAATGCGGATTGCCCGGTTGGCGGGGGCGGCCCACACCATCAATACGACTACCGCTGATTTGCACGAAGCCCTGCTGGCTATCACCGATGGCGATGGACCGGACGTGATTATTGAAGCCGTTGGAAACCCGCATACGTACCGGGCAGCGGTAGAGGAAGTGGCTTATACCGGACGGGTTGTCTATATCGGGTACGCCAAAAAACCCGTCGAATATGCTACGGGAACGTTTGTCCGGAAAGAAATCGAGATTCTGGGTTCGCGCAATTGTCTGGGCGATTTTCCGGATGTTATCCGCCATCTGGAAACGGGCCGGTTCCCCGTTGATGCCGTCATCAGCCGGGAGGTTACCCTCGACGAAGCGGGCGCGGCTCTGGCCGATTGGTCGGTGAATCCGGGACCCATCACGAAAATAATGGTGAACCTTGACAACGGCATCTAACCCATGAAATCCTGCGTAACGATCGCATTAGTGCCTCAAGTCCAAACGGGTCCCTGGATCTACTGGAATGATCTGGAAGCGAGCATGGCGAAAGCGGCCGAGTTGGGATTCGATGCGGTCGAGCTGTTCACGGCTTCAGCGGATGCTCTCACGACTGACCGATTAACCGCGTTGATCGATCAGTTCGGGCTGAATATCGCGGCTGTGGGTACCGGAGCGGGCAAAGTCGTTCGGGGGCTGACGCTGACTGACCCCGATCCTGTTATTCGAACCAGGGCTATTGCTTTCATTACCGACATGATTGGTTTTGGGGCCAGCGTTGGGGCACCCGCCATCATCGGGTCGATGCAGGGAAATGCCGCGCCGGGCCTCGAAAAAGAGCAGGCGCTGACCTGGCTGGCGGAAGGCTTGACCATCCTGGGCAAACAGGCCGACGAACAGGGTGTTCCCCTTATCTACGAACCCCTGAACCGGTATGAGACCAATCTGATCAATGATCTGACAACGGGAGCTAGTTTTCTCAGCGGCCTCCGTACAGAAAACGTTGTGTTGCTAGCCGATTTGTTTCACATGAATATAGAAGAGACGTCAATGGCGGACAGCATTCGTTCGACAGGTGCACGCATTGGTCACATTCACTTCGCCGACAGCAACCGCCGACCCGTTGGGCTGGGTCACACGGATGTGGATGCGGTGGCTGGTGCGTTAAAGGAAATCGGCTATTCAGGCTATGTATCAGCCGAAGCGTTTCCGTTTCCTACGCCCGACCAGGCCGCCCGGCAAACGATCCAGTCCTTTCAACACTATTTTAATTAAGACGGGGTGCGCCTACAGCCTCCCGGTCGATCAACTTAAATTCGTAGTACCGATGCAACGATTTTGTCTGGCTCTTGACCTAAAAGACGATCCTGAATTGATCGCCGAGTATGAACAGTGGCATGCCAAAGGAAAGGGGTGGCCGGAAGTACGCCGGAATGATCTACAGGCGGGCATTCTGGATTTGCAAATATACCGGACGGCCAACCGGATGTTTATGATTCTGGATACCGACGATGAGTTCACCTTCGAAAAGAAAGCCCACCTCGATGCGGGCAATCCACATGTGCAGGAATGGGAGCGGCTCATGTGGACATTTCAGCAGCCGTTACCCTGGGCGCTGGCGGGTGAAAAGTGGGTAAACATGAAGCAGATTTTTCAGTTTGAGCCGGACGCCCCGGTATAAAGTACACAGCAGCGGCTGGCTGTCGGCGAAGCTCAGCGATCGCGTTGATGCCTCTGATAGGTCTGTAAACCGGTGCGGTAAACAAGTCAATAACCTCTGCGAACGAACCACGCAGCATACGATAATGACGCTGGCTACGACTTCTTCGGCTGATGAGAAAGCAGTAAACACACGGGTTGGCCTATTCATCTTCTTCCGTTTTGGCAACGGGCTACCGTTCCTGAAATTAGGGAACCGTTTAGTGAATTTACGGGTCACGTTTAGCGTGAACCCCCTACATTGTGGCTCCTTTTCAACCAATTTTTGATGGTATTTATTCGATCTCGTATTGGCACACAGACCACCAGTTCTGTGTGCCAATGAGGTAGTTTCCCGGTCGCCATCGTTTATCAAAACCTACGCATCTCTATCACTTAGGCTCCTGGAAGGGCCTCTTTGTGTCCATGAATCAATCGCTATCGGTGTCCGTCAATGTAGTGATCCCTATTTATAAAGTCGAACTTACCGAGTACGAGCGCATTTCGCTCACTCAATGCTTACGGGTATTATGTACGTATCCGATCTATCTGGCAGCGCCCCATTCCCTCGATACGTCTGCTTATCACAAAATGGGTCCCGATCTTCAGGTCCGTACGTTCGACGATTCTTATTTTACCGACATCCAGGCCTACAATGAGCTTTTATTGTCGGAACACTTTTACGAAGCATTTAATGATCAGGAGTACATGCTGATCTATCAATTGGACGCTTTTGTATTTCGGGATGAGCTACCGTACTGGTGCGGGCAGTCCTATGATTACATAGGTGCCCCTATACTGCGAGACCGCGATTTCTACGGGTGGTTTGACCGGCAGGATTTTACCATACGCCAACAAATTGCCACCTGGTTCAACCTAAAGAAAGCGGACGGTCAAACCCCTCGCGAAATTATCTCCCTAAATAGGGTAGGTAATGGAGGATTCTCGTTGCGACGTGTAGCGGCAATGGTCAACGGTTTGAGAAAGCGCAAAAGCAAAGTCGATCTCTACCTGAGTAACTCGCTGTATCAGTACAACGAGGATGTGTTCTGGAGCATCGAGGTCAACCGGTACTGGCCTCACCTCCGGATTCCACCCTACTCGAAGGCGCTTCATTTTTCGATCGAATTTTTTCCCCAGTGGGCAGTCGAACACTATAATCAGGGTACTCTGCCATTCGGGTGCCACGCTTGGGACACTCACGGAACAGACTATTGGCGCTCCATTTTTTTGACATATGGTTATCAAATTTAACTACCCACCGCTATCATAAACCCATTCTTCAATACCGTCCTTGACATTAATATGTTAGGTATGGGCTACTATTATCGTAAATCTCGCACAGGGGTCAGCCGCGTTGCGGAACGCTTACTGATGGGCTTGTGGCAGCGGGAAGATGTTCATCTGAAGCTGGCAGCGTCCTCTCATTTACCGGAAGCGATGCGGTATGCACACAGCATCTTCGGTAAGAAAGAGCCTGTTTTTATCAATAGGGGGATCGAGCGTCGTCAGGCAATGATCGAAAACGAACTCTTACAACCCTTTCCGCAGGATAGCCTACCCTCGAAAGTAATTCGCGAATGCTTTTATCAGACAAAAAAGATGCTACGCGCTGAACGGGCTCATTTCGATGCTCGTCAGTGGCCATCGGGAACAATTTACCACTCACCCTTTTATGCCATCCCCGCCGAAATCGCTGCGTGTAACTCCGTTCAGACCGTACAGACCGTGTATGACCTGATTCCAATTTTTCACCCCGAATGGTTTCCGGATGGCGATCAATCCGTTCAGTTAATGCTGAAGGCCCTGGGTAACGAAACCCAGGTAGTAACCGTGTCTGAAGCGACCAAAGCTGACCTTTGTAACTATACGGGTATCGATCCGGCCCGAGTAACACCTATTCACTTAGCGGCTGTATCCAGTTTGTTTTATCCGGTTCACGATCAAGCTGTTTTGCAAGCTATTCGCCATCGATACCACCTGGGCGATTCCCCTTATTTTCTCAGTCTGGCCACTTTCGAGCCACGTAAGAACCTGGATCACTTAATTCGCTGTTTTATTGACGTAGCCGAAAGTAACGCCATTACCAGCGACACCAAGCTTGTTCTGGTAGGCGTTCGAGGATGGAAGTTCGATAAAATTATGGCGGAATTGGCAAAACACACTGCCATGCGTGAACGCATCATTGTCACGGGTTTTGTACCCGACGATCAATTGGCACCCTTGTATTCTGGTGCTCTGGGCTTCGTTTATCCTTCTTTGTACGAGGGCTTCGGCTTACCACCGTTAGAAGCGATGCAATGCGGTTTACCCGTTATCGTCTCAGACATTCCATCCATCAATGAAGTAGTCGGAACGGCAGGTATCAGCGTACCGCCCACCGATGCATCTGCCCTTTGCGAGGCTCTTGTCAAGGTGGCCAACGTAGGGCGGATACGGGAAACGATGGCTGCGCAGTCTCTACAGCGAGCCAAGTTATTTTCCTGGGAAACGTTTATCCAGAATCACGTGACCTTATATGAACGCATGCCGGCTGCTCGGTAAAATCCGGAGTAAAGTTCACTAACTAGCCAAGAGCAGAAAAAATCTGTTACAACGGAAGAAGCGAAGCGATAATACCCCAAAACGCCCGAACGATCCACTGACTGGTTCCAGTTTTTTATCGATCAAAAACCAGTAGATATTACAACGGTGCCGAAAGAAGGGACCTGGGTAAGAGTCTACTCATCCTGATACCAACACAAGTCTGAACCAATGCCGGATCAGACGGGAGCGAGGCAATCTTACAGAAGCCCCGTGTCCGCTAGTTGGCCTTCCGGGTAGTAGGCTGGTGTAGAATGACTGGTGCATTTGGAGGAAGTTGCCTACTCCACTATGGGTAGTGTCCACCGGACCACGGCTTCGTTCAGATCAATAAGGATTCTGCGTCTGTAGACATGTCGAAGGGGACGAGTGCACCGGGAAACCGAATGCGTTGCTAACAGGCAATTGATTACTTCCTGATGTTGGTATACTCCTCATCCGTGACGGGCTTCATCCAGGTTACTCGGCCTTTAGTTGTATTCGGCGTAACGGCCACTTGCATAAATCCGACGGTGGGGGAAGCGCCATGCCAATGGGGTACGTTTGGAGGACATTTCACCGCGTCGCCTTTCCTCAGGATTTGGATGGACTTTCCCTGCTCCTGATAGTAGCCAATGCCCCCCATCGCCAGTAGCACCTGTCCACCCGCGTGGCTATGCCAGTGCGAACGGGCACCCGGTTCGAAGGTTACGTAGCCTACCGGAATGTTGAAGGCACTGTCAGGCTCAATCAACTGCTGCACCCAAACGGTTCCGGTGAAGTTACGGGTCGGTGCTCGCTGTCCCTTCGGAAAAATAGCGTCGGTATCGGACCTGGTTTCCGTTTGGGCGCTTGCGCCTAAACGGGCTAAAATCACCAGCAAAATGGTAAATCGTAATGCGCTTGCGTTGTTCTTCATTCCGTTGTGTTAAAACGCTACTTTTTGCGTATTCCTGTGCTGTTTAATACGTTGATGCGATTAGCTGCGTCAGAACCGCCCGCCCGGCCTGGGCTTCCGCGGTACCGATACTCATCCCGATCAGGTCAAATGCCTGTTTTAGTTGCGGTTCGGTCAGACCCACGTGCAAACAAATACCCAGGTGGCTTTGCAGCATGGGCTCGACACTACCGATGCTGGCAAGTACCGAAATGGTCGTTAGCTCCCGGTCGCTATAACTAAGCACATCGCGCTCAAACAGATCGGCAAACAGGTGTTCTTTGAGAAATACCTCGATTTCGGGACTGAAGGCCGCATAGCCTTTTTTAGGTCCGGTTTCCGGCTGACCAGTGAGTTGTTCGAGCGTTTTTTTACCGCGCTCGTACTTCGACTCCCGGCTGGTGATCGGCGAGGCTGCCTTACCCATTTTGTCAGTAATGCCTTTTTTCTTCCGCTCATCCAGCACGGTCATCAGCGTTTGCAACCCTCGAATGCTCCGGGGAAATCCGCAATAGGCGTACAGATGCACCAGCACTTCCTTGATTTCATTGACCGTCAGCCCTGCATCCAGGCCCGTATGCAGGGCGGGTTGTAGTTTTTGCAGGTCGCCTTTGGCGGTGAGGGCGGAGATGACAACAATGCGTTGCTGGGTTGGTGACAGGGTAGTTTGTTGATTCATCTGATTTTGAGCGTTAAGCTGAGTAGCGATGAACCAGCTGACGATCATACCGAAGAAAGCAATGCGCATACGTTTGGTGAAGAATAGGGTAGTTACAATCGAAATGAAAGCTCGTTAATCCAGCTTATTCTCCTTCAGAAATTTAGCCATCAGATCCGCGATCTGGATGTTGTTGAGATCGGAAAACGGAAAATGGGTATTGCCCTTGATGCCTATTTCAGGCAGGTGCACGACCTGCGCATGGCCTCCGTGTTTGTTGACGGTCGCGGCCCAAAGCCTTGCCATCTCCAGTCCGGCCCGCCAATGGTCTTTGTTCCACACGGTCGTTGGCTGGTCAGCAATGTTGTCGCCGTAATAGATGATGATCGGAATTTTGGTGAGCTTCGTAAAATCCGACAGAGGTATCTCAACGCCTTTCAATTCACCAAACAGGCTGGTCGACTGAATGGGTTTGGGTAATTCGCCCGCCGGAAAAACAAAACTGCTGAAGGGTTCGTAGGCGACAACGGCCTTCACGTTTTCGTTTTTTATCGCCGTAAACCAGCCAACCCCTCCTCCCTGCGAATGGGTAATCAGGATACCTCCGCCAATTCGATCGACTAGTTTCGAACACGCCTTGGAGACAACAGTCGCGTCGAAAGCCCCCGTATTGGGCGTCATCTGCCGAAAAAACTGCTCCAGCGAAGCAGTATCCTTCGGAAACTGACTACCGGCAAAATAATCGGGATAGTTGCCAATCCGGAACTGCGTAAACCAGAACTGTTCGTCCAGCGTAGGCGTAATCGTTGTCGAAACCAGACTCTTTCCGGCTTCGCCCCGCCTGGGCTGATCCAGTAAATAAACCCCAAAACCCCGTCGGAGAAAGATTGTCTGAAAGCCTTCCCGTCCATCGGGGGTCGATTCCCACGTTTTTTTGGATTCGGCGGCCCCGTGCAGAAAGACCAGCGGGTATTTACGGGGGTTGGGCGGAATCTGATAAAACACATAGGCGTGATCGCCGTGCAAGGTCTGCCCCTGGGGTTTCAGGGCATTCGTCAGCTCAAATTTACCGGGCTCGGTTAGGCTGGTTCCGCCAACCAGGAAACTACCCTGTTGTTGTAGGGTCAACAAACCCGTTTGCCGGCTTGTGCGATTCATGGCACAAGCCGATACGAGCAGGGTTAGGCCGGTAAGCAGCAACACGCTGAATTTCTGTTGTTTCATGCCGTTAATTTACTCAGCGAATCAGTCGTCTTTCGCTCATTTATCGTCGCCTATACCGCGGCCAGACTAAAAGGCAGCTTACGGATGCGCTTGCCGGTCAGATCGAAGATGGCATTGGTCAGGGCTGGCGCAAAGGCGGGTAAACCGGGTTCGCCGACACCGCCCGCTGGTTCGTCGTTGTCCATGACATACACATCAATGGGCGGAATGTCGGGAATGCGGGGTAGTTGATACGAGTAAAAATTCTTGTCCACCGGCACACCATCCTTGAACGTTACCTGATGCTGGGTAGCCGCCCCCAGCGCCATAACGATAGACCCTTCTACCTGCGCCTTGACGGTATCGGGGTTGACGTACCAGCCGCAATCCATAACGGCCCAGACATGGTCGATCTTCACCTGACCATTCTGCCCTTTCGATACTTTTACAACGTGCCCAACGGTACTGGCAAAGCATTCGGTGATGGCCATACCGTAGCCCTCACCCGGTTTACGGGTCTTCCAGCCCGACACCTCGGCTAACTTGTCAAGTTGTCGGTGCAACCGCTCGTCGGGCAGGTGGTCCCGGCGGAACGCCATCGGATCTTTCCCCGATTCATGGGCCAGTTCGTCGATAAAACTTTCGTAGGCAAAGCCGTTGGTGGAGGCATACACGGATCGCCACCACATCGTCGGAATGGGGGTTTCGAAGGGAACGTCCGCAATGCTCAGGTTTTTGATGCTGTCGGCGTAGGGTTTCAAAAAACCTTCCGAAGTGCTGCGGTTGGCTTTGTCTTTCGGACCACCACGCCAGTGATCGTTGTTCTGACCGGCCATGCGTAGCTTGAACGCGCTGATCTTTCCGTTGTCGACAACGCCCTCGCAGCGGTACGAAATACCGGGCCGGTAGGGGCCTTGGGTGGCGTCATCCTCGCGGGTCCAGACCACCTGTACGGGCGCTTTTATCTCTTTGGAAATCACCGCAGCTTCGTGCGGATAATCCATGAACGCTTTCCGACCAAATCCCCCGCCCAGAAACGTCATGTGAACGATCACTTTTTCGCGATCCAATCCCATCTCTTTGCTGACCGCATCCTGCACCCATTCCGGAGCCTGAATAGGTCCCCAGATTTCGAGCTTATCGTCCTGATAATGAGCCGTACAGTTCAGGGGTTCCATGCAGGCGTGGTACTGATAGGGCGTTTCGTACACCACATCCAGTTTCTTCGGAGCCTGAGCGAGGATGGCTGACGCATCGCCCTGCTGCTTGAACGAAAGCCCTTCCTGCGTTTGTAGCGCCTGCTTCTGGCGGGTAAAAATCTCGTCGGTGCTCAGGTGTTCGAATCCGCTATCGTCCCAGGTTACCGTCAAGGCTTTCTTTCCTTCCAAAGCTGCCCAGGTTGAGGTAGCCACCACCGCAACGCCCTCACGGTAGGTGTTAAAAACCAGCATTTTGGTCTTGAACACGTGTTTGACACCAGGAATTTTGCGGGCGGCTGTGTCGTCGAAACTCTTGACTTTACCACGAAGGCGGGGGTTCCGCTCCACGGCAGCATACAACATACCCGGAAGCGTTTTGTCCAGCCCAAACGTGGCCGTACCATTGGTTTTCAATTTGGTATCCAATCGACGGAGCGGCTTGCCAACGAGCTTGTAGTCGGATCGCTTTTTCAGGACGACGTTCTTGGGCGTTTCCAGCTTCATGGCGTCTGCCACCAGCTCCCTGTAGTGAAGCCGCTTCGCCGTTGGCCGATGAATAACCTGTCCCGATTCGGCATAACAGTCGGCGGTAGGCACGTTCCATTTGGCCGCGGCAGCCCCAATCAGCATCTGGCGGGCCGTGGCTCCCAGCGTCAGTAAGTTTTTATACGAGCCCCGTACCGTCGAACTGCCCCCGGTGACCTGGCTGCCGTATTTTTTGTTGTCGCCTTTGGCAAAAACGATATTCACTTTATCCAGGTCAACTTCAAGCTCTTCCGCGATCATTTGGGGAATGGCCTGATAAACACCCTGCCCCATTTCGGCCCGGTGTGAGAAGATGGTGACCTGGCCGGACGGTTCGATATGAACCCAGGCATTCATTTCAACCCCGAAACGATCGGCTTCGGCGGCCTTGATGATTTCGGCTTCTTCCGCACTGGCGGGGATATAAAAACCCAGTGACAGCGCCAGACCGGTCAGGCCCGAAGCTTTCAGGAAATTGCGTCTGGATACGGGTTGTGTGTCCATCGTGTTGTTTGCCGAAGGCGATTAAGGTTTAGGGGCGTAGGCGCCTGTTTTGAGCCAGGTCGTCCAGGCTTTTTTAAATTCAGCGTGACTCATTGGGGGCAGTGTGCGCCCTTCGCCGGGATTCCAGCCCGCCAGAACCAACCCATCGTCGGCGTGTTCCAGCAGTTTTTCCATGTTCTTATTCCCGTTTTGCCGGGGATCAACCAGTTGTTTGGCCAGTTGATGGGCCGTTCGCCCCTGAAAAACCATGCGCATGGTGGCAGGCGGTAAATGCCAGTCCGGGTTGCCCGGTGGGGTGTGCAAACCCGGCGTGTTGGTCGGCTGGTGGCAGTTAGCGCATTTCATGGCATAGATACCCTTTCCGTCCGTACCCCGTTGGGGACCCATCGTGTGCAGGTGATTGTCGTCGCCCTGCAAAGGAATATCACCCGACGGATGGCAGTTCATGCAGCGCGGACTCATCAACACGTTGTAGACGTTGGCGAACGCCTTGACCGAGGTCACGCTATCCCTCCGGACCGGATCTTTTTTGATGGATGCAACTCGTAGGGCCGTACTCGTCCGTATTGAACTGGCGCGATCGGTATCCGGGATGAATGTTGAGGCCATAATGCCTGTCACCGACAGCAGAATGGCTAGGATATAGATTGTTCGTAAGGGCATAGACTGACTGGCTTTCGTTTCAGCATGTATTTGTCGATGTTGCGCTCAGCAACGTGCGTTGGTCTACTCATTTTTACCAACCTTCTGTTCGGCTCCGGCCGCTAGATGAATGGCTTTCCGAATGCGGGGATACGTACCACACCGGCAGATATTGCCGGCCATAGCTGCGTCAATATCCGCATCGGTCGGGTTCGGATTCTCCCGCAGCAGCACCGCAGCCGACATGATCTGCCCGGAATGACAATAGCCACACTGGGGCACGTCGATTTGTTGCCAGGCCTGTTGCAGGGGGTGGTCGTTGTGTTGAGAGAGCCCTTCGATGGTGACCACTTTCTGGCCGGCAGCGCGGCTTACTTTGGTGACGCACGACCGCACCGCTTCGCCGTTCAGGTGAACCGTGCAGGCCCCGCACTGGGCAACGCCACAACCGTACTTCGTTCCTTTCAGGCCCACCACGTCCCGGATGGCCCACAGCAGGGGCATTTGCGGATCGACATCAATCGATTGCTCGGTGCCATTGATTGTCAGCTTAATGTTTGCCATAGTAGTCATGAGTTATAAAGCCATCGGGTCATCGCTGTTCATACGATAACAACGTATGCGCACTGCCTGTTTCTCTGTTTCGCTCGATAAAGTTACTGATAGTAAGACAATTGGGTAGTGGTTGAGTTGCGCTTTTTACCACCGCAGGGTAGTCTCACACCAGTCGTGAAGAAATCCTTAGCCGCCTACCCGTTTTTGCAGGTGTGCCGGGTAGCGGTCGCCCTGTACCGGAATCTGGGCAAAGGCCGTATCAATCTGGTCAATGTCATCGGCGGACAGTTCGATAGCTACGGCCCCGATGTTTTCTTCCAGACGGTGCAGTTTGGTCGTGCCGGGGATCGGAACAATCCAGGGCTTCTGCGCCAGCAACCAGGCCAGTGCCACCTGCGCCGGTGTTGCTTCTTTTTGCGTGGCCATGTCACCGAGCAGGTCTACCAATTTCTGGTTGGCTTTTCGGTTCTCTTCCGAAAAGCGGGGAACCACATTGCGGAAATCAGTCTTGTCGAATTGCGTGGTTTCGTCAATTTTGCCCGTCAGAAATCCTTTACCCAGCGGGCTGAACGGAACGAAACCAATGCCCAGCTCCGCTAACGTGGGCAAAATTTCGTTTTCGGGTTCGCGCCACCATAACGAGTATTCGCTTTGCAAGGCAGCCACCGGCTGAACGGCGTGCGCTTTCCGAATCGATTGCACACCCGCTTCGCTCATTCCGAAATACGTTACTTTACCTTCCTGGATAAGTTCCCTGACCGTTCCGGCAACGTCTTCGATGGGCACAGCCGGATCAACCCGGTGCTGGTAGAATAGATCAATCCGGTCGGTTCGTAGCCGTTTCAGCGCGTCTTCGGCTACCTGACGGATGCGTTCGGGACGACTATCCAGTCCTTTTGTGGAGTCACCCGCCTGAAAGCCAAACTTGGTGGCAATTACTACCTGACCGCGAAACGGTTGCAGCGCTTCACCCAACAATTCTTCGTTGGCAAACGGACCATAAGCTTCCGCTGTATCGAAGAACGTAACGCCTTTGTCGAATGCGGCACGCAGTAAGTTAATGGCGTTACGTCTGTCGGTTGCCGGGCCATAGCCATAGCTCAAACCCATGCAACCCAAACCAAGGGCGGACACGGTCAGACCGCTGTTTCCTAGTGTTCTTGTTTCCATTGACGTTGATTTAGTTGTTTGGCCGTCAGTTCGATCTTATTTCAACACGTTAATCGTACGCAACCATTGCTGCGCGTTTGTTTCGGCGGTTTTGGCTTTGTCTCCTTCGATAACCAGCAATTGACCATCCCGTTCCGAGCCGCCCCGCATGGTAAACCCGTCCAGTACGGTGCTGTTGGGGCACAATTCCTTTACCGTCTGGAACGTGCTGCCAATCCCATAGCCGCCGTTCGTATTAAACGGAATGACGGTTTTACCCCGGAGATCGTACTGACGCAGAAAGCTTTTCATGGGTGGGGGTAATTGCATGCCCCAGGTCGGAAAGCCAACGAATACAATGTCGTATTGCTGAATGGTGTCGATTTTCGTCGTCAACGGAGGCAGAAAACCGGTTTCATTTTCCTTCGCCACCTGATCTACGGTAGCCCGGTAGTTTTCGGGGTAGGGTTTCGCTAAGTCAAGAGCGACTAACTTCCCGCCTACGTGCTTGTGAATGATTTCCGCGATTGCTTTCGTGTTTTTTGTCCGCGACAAATACACGATCAACACCTTGCCCGACAAGGCATTGGCCGGCTTTACGACTGGTTCACCAACAGCCGGAACACGCTCCGTTTGGGAAGAACAGGCCCCGATCAACAGTAGGAATGCCAACAGGCTGTGCAGTATCATAGTGGTCCGTTTCATTTACGTTATCAAAGGTGCTTACCCTTACCCTCGATCCTGGCTTATTCGGCATCGAATCACTTGACGGACGCCAGACTTCAGGGATGCCGAAAAGGGGATACCTGATTAATGCTTGATGACGTGC
Organism: Spirosoma agri; assembly: GCF_010747415.1. Lineage (NCBI taxonomy): Bacteria > Pseudomonadati > Bacteroidota > Cytophagia > Cytophagales > Cytophagaceae > Spirosoma > Spirosoma agri. The sequence goes on from NZ_JAAGNZ010000009.1 coordinate 28,576, forward strand.
GTGTCCCGAACGCTGCTAAATGTCAGGGCCAGCATTTTCCAGGCATTCGCTTGTTTTTGGTAGACTTCCGTAACGGTAAATTCCGTCTTGGCCTCACTACCCCGAACCATGGCTACCAGCGTAATCCGACTCCAGATGATAGCCGTGTTGTTGCCAAACAGCTCCACCGCCGTATCGTGCACATCCGCGTTCTTGTACCAGATGCTTCCGGTTTTAATGATATCGAGTTCTTCGTCTTTTTTCCAGGTGCCACTCATGTGGACAAATTTTGCCTTATCGTCGAAAAGCTGGGCCAGTTTGTCGACATTCTTATCGGCCATCCACTGCCACTTTTGCTTGGAGAGATCAATAATTTCCTGCTGGGCTTTGGTGGGGGCTGGTGTCGAAGCGTTGGCCTGATTTGTCTGCGCAAACGATGCCTGTATGCCTATCAGGAAGAAACACAAACCGAGAATTGATGCTTTCATGTAACAATTGATTTTAACGAGTGAATGCCTGTTTATTAAGCCTAGTTTGTCGTGTTCACGACGATTTCCTGCGCAATAGTGCGCTTAGTTTTTAACGGGCCTCATCAGCCTGGAAAACGAGAGCTGTCCCATTTTCCAGTTACCGTTTTCCTTGATATATACTTCCGTCACCATAAATGGATTGGTCACCTCGTTTCCGCCCACGACGGCTACCAGGTCCATGTCACTGAGCAGGATGGCCGTATTACCAATCATGTTAAAGGTTGTGGCGTAGACTTTCGCTTGTTTGTACCAGATATTCCCGCTTTTGATGACCTCCAGTTCCCGACTCTTGCCCCAGCTGCCCCCCATGTGAACAAACATCGATTTTTCATCGAATAAGGTAGTCAGCTTGTCCACGTTTTTGTCGGCCATCCACTGCCATTTTTCCTTCGAGAGATTAATGACTTCCTGTTCCGCGTTGGCGCTACCGGTCGTAGCTGAGCCTGCATTTTGTGTTTGGGCGAAAGCCCCCTGTATACCAGCCATCAGCAAGCATAAGGTGATAAGCGATAGTTTCATGGAGTTCAAGGTAAAGGATTAGAAAATTGACTAATTAGATCTTACGTCATTCGCTGCGCCGACAGGGCCGTTGCGGCCAAAAGCATGACGTGTTTTTGATCAGGCCCGCCTGTAGCCGTCGTGAAATGTTCACGAAGCAAGCTTGCGCTCTCCCAGCCATTTGACCATAGCCGGATCGCGGTGATCGAAGAACAGACTGGCGTTTGTGTCCAGGCTTTTTATAATTTCCATGTCGTCAGCACTCAACTCAAAATCAAGGCTGTTGATATTCTGTTCCATGCGCTCCTTCCGGACAGACTTGGGAATGGCCACGACGCCCCGTTGGGTCAGCCAGCGCAGCACCACCTGCGCAACAGATTTATTGTACTTCGCGCCGATCGAACGCAATACGTCATTGTGAAACAGATCATTTTTCCCTTCCGCAAATGGTCCCCACGATTCGATTTGCACGTTGTTGTCGACCATGAATTGCTGCGTGTCGATCTGTTGATGAAACGGATGCGTTTCGACCTGGTTAACCGCCGGAGCAATTTCGTTGTGGATGATCAGATCAATCAGCCGGTCGGGCTGGAAGTTGCTCACGCCGATGGCCCGTACCCGGCCTTCTTTGTAAAGTTCCTGCATGGCCCGCCATTCGCCATATACATCGCCGAAGGGTTGGTGGATCAGGTACAAGTCCAGGTAATCGAGTTGCAGCTTTTTCAACGAAGCGTCGAACGCTTTCCTGGTTCCCTCGTAGCCATCCGACTGAATCCAGAGCTTGGTCGTAATGAATAATTCGTCTCTAGCTACACTACTTTTCTGGATAGCCTGCCCCACCGCTTCTTCGTTGCCATACGAAGCCGCCGTATCGATCAGCCGGTAGCCTGTAGCGATGGCATCCAGTACACTGCGTTCGCATTCGGCTGGATCGGGGACCTGGAAAACCCCAAATCCCAGGATGGGCATGGCCACCCCATTGTTCAAAACTACGTGTTGCATATCTGTTTACGTTGATGATACAAAGGTCTGCTCATTTTCTGGCCTGCGTGGTATACAGATTACGGGTATTACTACCATTATTACTGATTCGCGTTTAGGCATCTGGTAGGGTAGTCAGAAAACGATAATTTTGAGACAATAACCAAGCGTGCTATGGATACCCTGCGACGATTCGAGACAATCAATGAGTACAACGCCTTCAATAACAACGAAACCCGGCATCCGCTGGTCAGCGTCGTCGATCTGTCAAAGGCCGATCCCCGACAGGGCTCCCGGATGTATTTTGGGTTCTACACCATTTTTTTGAAAGAGGTCAGATGCGGGGATCTGGTGTATGGGCGGCATACGTATGATTACCAGGAAGGCACACTGGTATTTATGGCACCGGGTCAGGTTGCCGGGGTGAACAGCAACGGGGAAACGTACCAGCCAAAAGGGTACGCGCTGGTCTTCCATCCCGATCTGATTCATGGAACGGCGCTGGGACGACATATTCAGGAGTATAGTTTTTTTGGTTACCAGTTCTACGAAGCGCTGCATTTATCGGGCCGGGAACGGCAGATCGTGCTGGACTGTTTTTCCAAGATCGAGTATGAACTGGAACACGCCATCGATAAGCACAGCAAACGACTGATCGTATCCACGATCGAGCTATTTCTGGGGTATTGCACCCGGTTTTATGATCGGCAGTTCATCACGCGGGAAACGGCCCACAAAGGCATCCTGGAACGGTTCGAGACGTTGTTGAACACCTATTTTCAGGCCGATAAACCGCAGACGTTAGGGCTGCCGACTGTTACCTACTGCGCGGGTGAACTGAGTTTATCGGCCAATTATTTCGGGGATCTGATCAAAAAAGAAACGGGCAAAACCGCGCAGGAATACATCCAGGCGAAAGTGATCGAACTGGCCAAAGAACAAATAGTCGATCAGAACAAAACCGTGAGTCAGATAGCCTACGACCTGGGCTTCAAGTATCCCCAGCATTTCAACCGCTTATTCAAACAGCGTGTTGGGCAGTCCCCCAATGAATATCGTCGAACCGCCGATGTTGACGCGCCACTCTAAGTGATCGTCCCTAAGGTCTCATCTGGTGAGCACGTTGACCAGCGCAGGAGCCGATTACGCGAAAGCAACGCCCAACAGAGTAGCGAATGAATTGGCAGGCTGGGCGTTAGTTTATTTGGCTTCTGCATTGCCACACAGGCTTTTCGCGACACCTCACTTACGCAGCAGGCAGTACCACAGATAGCAACACTCCGCTACCAGCTAACCGAGCTTCAACAATGGGTGCGGCACTGGATCGGGGGTAGCTCATGACATGGAAGAAATCGGTTGAACGACGATTCGCTGGCAGGGTCCTGTATGAAAACGTCATGGGATGCCGTGATATACAAAGCTAGAATCACTGTTTACAACTGGGAGCTGAACAACTCATTTTTCGTCCCGCTTCCTCCAGAACGAACCCTCGAATCTCGAAGAAAAGCTCCGGGATGGTCCGGTAAAACAGTCTCAACGGCCTGGACGCAACCCCTGCCTCTTACTCCATAAGCCATACGCCGTATCCGGTTGGACAACGCTGGGCGGAAATCGCACTAGCCTGGCACTTATTAACCGATTTCTTCTCATATATTTACTTATTCATCTGAAACAATCCCGTTTCAGATAACAAACAATCGATCCGATTTTGTGAACAATGGGGCAGCGTACTAGTCGGTCGGGGTTGATGACCCTGGCCCTATATCTGGGGTGGTTGACGGCTCTACTGGCGACCCAATCCCTGGGTGCTCAATCCCTAAGCTTACCCAAACCCGAGCTAATTACGGCCCGGCAGGGCTTACCGCAGGCCTTTGTACCCGCCATCCTACAGGACAAACGGGGCTTCATCTGGATGGCTACCCGCGACGGGCTATGCCGCTACGATGGCTACTCGTTTCGGGTGTTTCAGCCCGCAGCCGACGGACGTCCCTCGCTTTCCTCACCGGGACTGACCAACCTGACCAGTGCTCCCGATGGGTACATCTGGATTCAGAATGACCAGTTCGGCCTCGACGGATTCGACCCTGTTCGGGAAACCTTTACCAATCTATCCCGCCAACCGGCTTACCGGCAAGTCTTCGGCCAGGATACACTCCTGACCATCTATCCTGATACCCACCGTCGACTCTGGCTCATCTTTCGTCGGGGGGGGCTGGCGCGCTATGACCGGGATACGCACCGCTTCGTTCGGTATCCGCACCGAGCGGGCCAATCGACGTCACCCAGTAGCAATACCATCACGTCGGTCCTGGAGGATAGCCGGGGACAACTCTGGCTGGCCACTCCTCACGGTCTGGACCGCTTCGAGCCGTCAACGGACGGATTTAGCCATGTGGCTTATCCGACGGCCATAAAAACACCCGTCCAGCAGCTCTACCGACGGGCGAACGGGGAACTCTGGCTGTGCAGCGATCGTCAGCTGGCGCGCTGGAATCCAGCTACGGGTGAAACTCACGTATATCCCCTGGCGTGGGTCAATCAACTGGCCAGCTGGACCCACCAACTGACAACCGACAGTCAGGGTACGGAGTATATCAACCTGGGACGGCAGCTGTTCCGCTATACGGACGCTCAGGGCTTACAGCCGCTGCATATACCCGACGGAGCTACTCAGTATGTTTCCCTGTTCATCGACCGATCCGACGTGCTCTGGCTGGGGACCGATCTGGCGGGCGTGCATAAGATCAACCTTCGGGCACCGGCTTTCCAAAATCGGCCCTATCAGCGTTCATTTGTTCAGGACTGGCTCACCGACTACGCGCACCTACCGGCCAGCCGGCTACCGACCGGACTGGCGCATACTTCTCCCTATAACTTCCGGGTAACCACCGACGCCGAGGGGCAACTCTGGTTCGCCGTGGGGGGCACTCCGCTCTACCGGCTCAACCCGGCTACGCATCAGCTGACCACCGTCGCGGGGCCCGCTACCCTGCGCGACTATCGGCTGGAACGACCTACCTTACTGGCCACGGACCCAGCTGGCATGGTATGGGTTGTGCACCCCGACTGGACGGGTTACTACGATACGAGACAAAATCGATGGGTTCGGTTTGCGCATCCCTTCCAGACTTCCATTCGGTCGGCCATGCTCCAGGCGGTCGTTGACCGTCGGGCGGTATGGATTGCCACCGCTAGCACGGGTCTGTACCGGGTCGACCGGCGCAGTGGACAGGTCCGGCATTACCAACGGCAGTCCCGTGATTCCACCTCCCTGAGCAGCGATAACCTCTACTGGCTCAACGCCGATCCACTGGATACGAATCGACTCTGGATCGGTACCTTTGGGGGAGGGCTCTGCCAGTTCGATAAACGCACCGGACGTAGCGTACGATTCACCACCCGACAGGGCTTGCCCAACAACGTGGTTTACGCGGCTGTTCCCGACCGGTGGGGGTCCGTTTGGCTGGCTACCAATCAGGGACTGGGCCAACTCAACCGAGCCACCGGACGCATCCGGGTCTACCGGCAGGAAGACGGGCTGGGGGCCGACGAATTTAACCGCTTCCACGCCGTATCCATGCCCGGAATTGCCTTGCGGGATTCGAACGTTGTTGGACCGACACCCGGCTCAGCGGCAGTCCGTGGTCCGGCATTCCGTGGTCCGGCATTCCGGCGTAACGGAATCAGCGACGAGCGTATCGTCTTGGGGAACATTTCGGGACTGGTTGGCTTCGACCCCCGCACCATTCGTCCCGACACGTTTCAGCCGGAGGTACAGCTTTCGGACATCCTGGTCAACAACCGGTCCCTACTGGATTCATTACCAGCTGCAATCCCGTTCGACTCGCTTCACCAGTTGACGTTGCCTCATGACCAGAACTTCATCACGATTCGCTTTGCCGCCATGCAGTACAATCGGCTGGGGCAGGCGGTATACCGTTACCGGCTGGCGGGTTTATCGCCAGGTTGGGTGGTCACCCAGCGGCCGGAAGCTATTTTCACCGCCCTCGCCCCCGGTTGCTACCGGTTAACTATTCAGGCGGCCAACACGGCAGGCCAATGGAGCCGTCATGTGCGTAGCCTGTCGATAACGATCGATCCCCCCTGGTGGCGGAGTGGGTGGGCTTATCTGGTATACGCACTGGTGGGGATTGGGTTGCTCGCTGGGTTTAGTCGTTACCGGTCTCGTCAACAGCAGGCGCAACAGGACCAGCGGGACCGCCAGCGGGAAGCGGAACAATTGCGAGTCGTCGATGAGCTGAAAACCCGGTTCTTCGCCAATATCACCCACGAGTTCCGCACCCCCCTGACGCTGATCTTATCACCCCTCGAAACGCTGATCGCCGACCTGCGACAGACCCGGTACGGCGAACGGCTGTCCCTGGTGGAACGCAATGCCCGGCAATTGCTGGGCCTGATCAACCAGCTTATGGAGCTGGCTCGACTGGACGCCCGGATGATGCAGGTAACCCCCGTGCGGGGGCGGCCCGACGAGGTGGTGGCCGGGCTGGTACAAACCTTTGCCCAGGTCGCCGAGGCCCGGTCGGTGCAATTGATTTACCGGCCCCAGGAAATGGGTTTATTCTGGTTTGACGCCGATAAGCTGGAGCGCATCGTCATCAATCTGCTGGCCAATGCCCTCAAGTTTACCCCCTCGGGCAGCGTCACGGTAACCCTGAGCCCCATCACTACGGGTACGGACTCCCCGGTACCGGGTCTTCAACTGAGCGTCGCCGATACGGGTATCGGTATTGCCGCCGATCAGTTACCTCACCTCTTTAAGCGGTTCTATCAGGTCGGCTCACCCGACGACGGGGGGGCATTGGGGTGTGCTCAACCCCGCGCTCGCGACTACCAGCCGGGCAGTGGTATTGGCTTGGCGTTGGTCAAGGAACTCATCGATGTTCAGGGCGGACAGATTCGGGTCGACAGCCAACCGGGCCGGGGTACGACAGTCTACGTTGAGTTGCCTTATCCACCGGTGACCGACAGCTTACCTGAGCCATTACTGACTCCCCAGGCAACCCCGCCGGTGGGCGAATCCGGGGGCTTCACCCCTCAGGAGACCGAACCGGCGATGATTCTGCTGGTGGAGGACAACGATGATCTGGCTCAGTTCATCGGTCAGAGTTTGCCCCCGCACTACCAGCTGCATCGGGCCAACGATGGGCTGGATGGGTTGGAGCAGGCCCGGCGGCTGATGCCCGACCTGATCATCAGCGATGTGATGATGCCCCGCCTGGATGGCTACGCGCTCTGCCAGCGACTGAAAAGCGATATGACGACCGACCACATTCCCCTGCTGCTGCTGACGGCTAAGGTAAGCCTGGAAAGTCGGATGCAGGGACTGGCGATGGGAGCCGATGAGTACCTGGCCAAGCCCTTTCATTTGCCCGAACTACTCCTGCGCATCAACAACCTGCTGGCGACCCGGCGCCGGTTGCGTGAGCGACTACAACACCAGCTGACGGCGCCGGTCCCTGATCCAGCCGCACTCGTTCATCTACCCTTCGTGGAAACGCTGCAACGGTTATTGGATCAGCACCTGGCCGAAGCGGGCTTCGGGGTCGATCAACTGGCCGCCGGGGCTGACTTGAGCCGGATGCAGTTACACCGCAAACTTAAATCGCTGACGGGTCTGACGACCACCGAGTTTATGCGGACCTACCGGTTGCAGCAGGCCCTGCCGCTGCTGGCCCGGGGCCTGTCGGTTAGCCAGGCGGCCTACGCGGTAGGCTTCGAGAACCCCTCTTATTTTGGTCAATGCTTCCGGGAGCTGTTTGGGTACCCCCCTTCGGATTATGGGACTACCCTGACGGAGCGAGCCTAAAAAAACCGTCTTTTTTTCGCTTTTTAGCTATAATGTTACAATAGTGAGAGTCGATGTTACAATGGTGAGAGTCTGGTAATCAGGCGTGTAGTAGCTTTGCGGTCAGTCAACCCAAACAAATTATCCGTTATGATACCAACGCTTTACTCACGTAACCAGGGGCGCATTTGCCTGCTGGTTTTTGTGTTACTCAGTAGCCTTAGCAGCTACCTGCACGCTCAGAATGGGAGTGTCACCACGACCCAGAGCTTTTCGTATACGGGCCAGATCGTCACCTGGCAAGTGCCCACGGGCGTCACTTCGCTGACTATTGAAACCCGGGGAGCCGAAGGGGGGGCTATTCAAGGGGGCACCGCGTCGGCGGGCAAAGGGGCCATCGTGGCCGCCCGGGTGAGTGTCACCCCCGGCCAGGCCCTGAGTATCCTGGTGGGCCAGTCGCTGAGTGGCAAAGCCGCCGGGGGTGGAGGCTCGTTTGTGGTAGCTCCCCCGGGCAGTACGACAGCGCCCACCCCGCTGGTGATTGCAGGCGGGGGCGGGGGAGCGGCCGGGGTTGACTCCCCGAGCAAACATGGGCAGGTCGGCCCGGATGGGGGTGCCGGTGGGGGTACCACTGCTAGTGGGGCTGGTGGTAAGGCTGGTGGTGGGGGGAGTGGTGGTGAGAGTGGTGGGGGTGGCCTGCTAGGCGATGGAAATAATGGCAGGGCTAGTGGTGGCAAAGCCTTTGTGCATGGCGGGGCCGGGGGAAGTGCCAGCAACAGTCCGGGTGGTTTTGGTGGTGGCGGCAGCGGTAGTGAGCCTAGTAGCAGTAGCAGTAGGGGTGGCGGTGGCGGCTTCTCCGGTGGCGGTGCTGGTGGCTTCTCAATTGACGATACAGGTAATCTTATTACTGCTGTGGGAGGGGGTGGCGGCTCCTACTATACGGGTACTAGCCTAAGCTTGGTATCGGGAGCAACGGGCAACTCAGGCAACGGGCTGGTCATCATCAGTTACAGCGTTTACCCCATCCGCTACGTCAAACAGGACGGCACGGGCAGCGGCACCTCGTGGGCTGACGCTAGTGGGGATTTGCAAGCAATGATCAACGCCCCGGGTGTGCAGCAAATCTGGGTGGCCAGCGGCCGCTACACCCGCACGGGGGACGTCTCGTTTAGTATGAAGAACAACGTAGCTATCTACGGGGGCTTTAGCGGCAGCGAGAGTAGCTTGAGCCAGCGGTCGGGGGTCAACCCCGTGGCGGATCAGGTTTCCTCCACCACCCTCACCATCCCCCAGGGCAGCACGGGCTCGGTGATTCGCAATAACAACAACGGATTGACCGCCACGGCCATCCTGGACGGCGTGTTCATCACGGGGGGCACAGCAAATGGGGGGGGTATGTATAACTACAGAAGCAATCCCAGCCTGACCAACTGCGTCTTCAGCGCCAACTCAGCGAGTACTGGGGGGGGCATCTACAATGACGAGAGTAGTCCCAGCCTGACCAACTGTGTCCTCAGCGCCAACTCAGCGGGGGGTGATGGGGGGGGCATGTTCAATGGCAACAGTAGCCCCAGCCTGACCAACTGCGTTATTCAGAACAATTCGGCCAACCAGGGGGCAGGCATCGCCAATGCGAGCAGTAGTCTAGGGCTGCTCAACTGCCTGCTCAGCGGCAACACCGCCCGGGGCGATGGGGGCGCCCTCTATAGTATAAGTGGTTTAATAAGCGGGAGCACGCCCACCCTGACCAACTGCACCCTGACGGCCAACCGGGCCGCCAGTGGAGCCGCCCTGCGCAACAACTATACGGGGACCCAGGCCCGGCTGACCAACTGCATTCTGTGGGACAACCAAGAGGCCACCAGCACCAGCATCACCAACGACTCCGGGGGCAGCACCACCGCTAACTACAGTTTGATCGGGGCGGGCGAGAGCGATTATACCAGCAGCGGGCCCACCAACCTGACCGCTACCAGCTCCCCCTTTGCCAGTAGCACCGACTTTAGCCTCAACGCCTGCTCGATCGCCATCAACGCGGGTGACCCCAACAGTAATGCGACGACTAACGGTACGACCGACCTGGCGGGCAACCCGCGCTTCTACCAGAACGGGCGCATTGATATCGGTGCCTACGAATACCAGGGTAGCCTCACTCAGCCCCTAGCCATCACCAGCCAGCCCCCGTCGGCCAGCAACGTAACAACCGGCAGTAACATCAGTGCCCCTGCCAGCGTCACGGGCAGCGTCACCAGCTACCAGTGGTACAAAGACAACCTCAGTAGCCCCGTCACGGGCCAGACCTCGGCTACGCTGAATCTGACTAACGTGCAGACGGGCGCTACGGGCAGCTACTCGGTAGTGGTGACGGGAGCCTGCAACAGTGTGACTTCGACGGCCTTCAGCTTGAGCGTGAGCGCCCCCAGCCAGCCCATCCGCTACGTCAAACAGGGCGGCACAGGTGACGGCAGCTCGTGGACTACTGCCAGCGGTGATTTGCAGGCCATGATCAACGCCCTGGGTGTGCAGCAAGTCTGGGTGGCGCAGGGCACCTACAAGCCCGGCCCGCCAAATAATACCGACCAGAGCATCAGCTTTGCAATGAAAGATGGAGTGGCTATCTACGGGGGGTTTGTGGGCACTGAAGCCAATCTGAGCGACCGGCGGCTGGGTAGCCCGTCAAGCACAACCCTCTCGGGTGACATTGGTACAGTGGGTAACAACGCCGACAACAGCTACCACGTCATCTTCAAGCGCAGAAATGATCCAGCTTTAACCAACACCGCTGTGCTGGATGGCTTTGTCATCACCGGCGGTAACTCCGATGGGGATGGCGGGGGAATCTATCTGGCCGGTAATGATGGTAATAATCCTAATAATCCACGCCTGGTAAATCTTAGTTTTGTCGCTAACTCGGCTAGCTCACTCGGTGGGGGGCTATTTAACAACAGCGCCAGACCAATCTTGGTCAACTGCCTTTTCCTGGGCAACTCGGCTAACAGTGGTGGCGGGATATACGATGATTTTAGTTTCTCGAGTGTAACCAACTGTAGCTTCGCCAATAACTCGGCCCCCGGTGGAGGTGGAGCAATAGCCACTTTTTACGGCAGTCCGTCACTAACCAACTGTGTGCTGTTTGGCAACGGGGGCATCAATACGTTTGCAAGGGGCGGTCTGGGTGCCCCAAGTGTGAGTTACAGCCTTCTGGAGCCCGAGGTAACTAGCTACTTCTCGGACCAGGGTAATAACCGCACCACGTCTACCCTGCCCTTCGTTAGTGCTACCGACCTGCGGCTTAACCCTTGCTCACCCGCCATCAACGCCGGCAACCCCAACAGCACAACAGCAACCAGCGGCTCAACCGATCTGGCGGACCAACCCCGCTTTTATCCTGCCGGGGGTATCATCGACATGGGGGCTTACGAGTTTCAGGGCAACCCTGCCCAGCTCCTGGCCATCACCAGCCAGCCCCCCAGTGGCAGCAGCGTAACGGCGGGTAGCACTGTCAGTGTGCCGGTCAGCGTGAGTGGCAGCGTCAGCGGCTACCAGTGGTACAAAGACAATCTGAGCAATGCGGTAGCGGGCCAGACGTCGGCCACCCTCACCCTGACTAACGTGCAGCCCAGTAATGCGGGCTCCTATTCGCTGGTCGTCAGCGGGACCTGCAATAGTGTCACCAGCACGGCTTTCCGTTTGAGCGTGAGCGACCCCACCCCCACCATTGCAGACGTGGCGGCAACGCCTTCCCCCGTATGCGCGGGTAGCCCCGTTACGTTCACGGCCACTATTGGCAATGTAACGGGCAACTACGCCTACACGCTCACCAATGGCAGTTCAACCAGCACGGGCACTAAAGGGGAGTCCACTTTCAGCCAGACCCTGACGGCTAGCGGGTCGGGTCAGCAAACCTTTACCTTGACGGTGCAGTCCAGTGGCGGGCAGCGGGCTACAGCCACCGCGACCCTGACGGTCAATCCGCTACCCACCGCGACCTTGACGGCATCGCCCTCGATGGTGCTTAGTTGCGCTCAGACCAGTTTAACGCTCACGGCGGGGGACGGAACAAGCTACCTCTTCAGCGGGCCGGGACTTGTTGGTCAAAGTGGTAACCAAGCCGTTGTGAACACACCCGGCACCTACTCGGTGAGCGTCACCAGTGCAGGGTGTTCCAGCACCACCAGTATCGCCATCAGTCAGGATAACAGCCAGCCCACAGTTAGTATCACCCCGAGTACAGCCACGCTAAGCTGTGCCGTGCCTACTGCGACCCTGACGGCCAACACGTCGGCCAGCAGCCTGACCTGGAGCACGGGCCAGACGACGGCTAGCATCACCGTCAGCGTGGCCGGGACGTATTCGGTGAGCGTAACCAGCGCCAACGGTTGCATGGCCATGGCCCAGGCCACGGTCAGTGGCACCACCGACGCACCGGTAGCTCCTACCCTCTCGGCTAGTCCAGCAACGAGCACCACCAATCAGCCCATCACCGTCACGGCCAGTGGCTGCAGCGGAGGCACCATCAACTGGACCGCTTTGGGCGGAACAGGGCAAGCCAGCGGCAACACCTACACGCTCGCTCAGCCAGGCAACTATACCCTCTCGGCCAGCTGTAATCTGAACGGCTGCACCAGCAGCTCGTCCACTCCGCTGAGCGTACAGATCCGCCCCGGTGGCTTTGCCATCACGGGGGTGAGCATGGTCAACTGTCAGTTGATCGACGAGGCCAAGGGCGGCTATCAGGTCCAGTTCACCCCCCAATACGCAGGGCAGACCAATAGTCCTATCAGCTTCTCGGTGGTCAACGAACTAGCCGCTACGACGAAACCGGCCCCCTACTCGCTGCGGCTCTATACGGACAACCCAGTGATTACGCTGGTGGCCACCCAGGCGGGTAACGGGGAAGCCCGCTTTGCCTACAACTGGCTGGCCTCCTGCCAGAGCGGCACGAGTCCCAACCAGCCGCCGACCACCACGGGCATTCCCTCGCAGACGATTCTGGTGGGACAAGGCTATCAGTTACAGCTCACGACTTACTTCTCCGATCCAGACGGACAGGCCTTAACCTTCCAGGCGTCGGGCCTACCCACGGGGCTTAGCCTAAGCGGCTCAGTGATCAGCGGCACCCCTTCGCAAACGGGCGTATCCACCGTGACCGTAACGGCTTTGGACCCCGGTGTTCTGCAAGTCAGTACGAGCTTCCAGTTGACGGTGACTCCCATGCCAGTTACTCCGCCGACGGGCTTTGCCATTGTGGGCGTCTCGACGGTGAGTTGTCAGGTGCTGAGCGCCGGTGAACGGCGGTTGACCTTTACCCCTCAATACGCGGGGCAGAACGCCAGTCCGATCAGTTTCTCGGTTGTCAATGAGAAATTGCCCACTACCGATCCGGGTCCGTACAGTCTGAACCTCTACACCGATAATCCAAGCATTACGCTCAGCGCTCAGCAGGGGGCGACAGTGAGCACGTATCGATATAACTGGCTGGCCGTATGCAATCCAGCGGCTCGAATAGGCATAGGCGAAGCATCTACGCGTTTGCAGGTTCGCGCACTGGGCAACCCCGTAGACGGGAAGATGGCGGAGATAGAGATCAGTGGCGCGATGGGTCAACCCGTGCAGCTCAACCTGGTCGATATGCAGGGCAAATCGGTCCACACCCATCGAATCGATCAGGCGGGCGGAGTAGAGCGGGTGAGTCTGCCGCTGGGAGCCAGCACTGGCGTACTGCTCCTGCGGGTGAGTACCCCTACGCAAAGCCAGCAGATTAAGCTACTTGCATTTTAAATGAATCCGTTGTTTCAACCTGTTCGACAAGTTCCATCCTGAGTGATGTGGATTTGTCGAACGGGTATGGAACACGTTTCAGCGATCCACTACCCCACAACTCAACGACGATGAAAAAACACGCTCTGGCCGACGAGCAACTTGTCAGCGCCTTTCAAACCACCAGTTCAGCCCAAAGCTTCGAAGCCCTTTATAATCGCTACATCAACAAAGTGTATCGAACCTGCTTGTCGTTCACGAACGATGCCCAGGCCGCCCAGGATTACACCCAGGACATCTTCCTAAAAGTTTTTGATAAACTGGGCTCCTTTCAGCGCCAATCCAGTTTTTCAACTTGGCTCTATGCTATTTCCCATAATCACTGTCTGGATCAGCACCGACTCAGCAAGCGGCTACCCACAGAGCCCCTATCGGCCGAAGTCGTCCAAACACTCGCCGACAGCCTTCCCTGTAGCCATGACCCTAACCAGGATCAACTCCAGAATATCGAGTGTCTGCTGGCCAAACTGCCCCAGTCCGATCGGAGACTCCTGGGGCTCAAGTATGAGCAGGGGTTATCCGTAATGGCCCTTTGTAATCACTATCAACTCTCGGAAAGCGCGGTTAAGATGCGCTTGAAGCGGTCCAGGGATCGGTTACGTAAGCTCTATGTCAGTCAAGGAGGTGAGTAGAGGCTGTGGAGTCTTAATCGGAGAAAACGGCTATTATCCGGTAAAACAGCATCGCCGTTCGATCGGGTAGGTATAATCATTCAGCATCGTCTTTTTAGAACGTAAATCGTTCCCAAAAAAGAAAGAGCCTTGACAATACCAGTCAGGTAGCACGATCAGCGATTCTCCGATCCCCTTATGAACCTTACTCCAAAAGCACAACTCAACAACACGTTCGATGCCATAGTGGTTGGTTCGGGCGTTAGTGGCGGCTGGGCCGCTAAAGAACTCACCCAGAAAGGATTGCGGGTACTGATGCTCGAACGGGGGCGCGACCTTCAGCACATTACGGGCTACGATACTGCCATGAAAGCCCCCTGGGAGTTTGCCCATCGCGGTCGTACGATTTTACCAAAAGACAGCCCAGCGCCTGACTTTCGGGTTCTGGGCTATAATGAACAGAATGGTCATTTCGTATTTGATGATCGAAACGCGCCGTACAAGGAAATCCATCCATTTCTCTGGTACCGTCCTGACACACTGGGTGGCAAGTCGATTATGTGGGGGCGACAAAGCTATCGATTCAGCGAGATGGATTTCGAGGCTAACGCCCGGGATGGGTTCGGCACCGACTGGCCAATTCGGTACAAGGATCTGGCTCCCTGGTATAGCTACGTCGAATCGTTCGCGGGTATTTCGGGCAATAAAGAGGGGTTGGCTCAACTACCCGACGGTGAGTTTTTGCCGCCGATGGACATGAACTGCGTGGAGGAGCACGTTCGCGGGAAACTGAAAACCACCATGAATCGTGTGATGACTATCGGCCGAACCGCCAATCTGTCGAAAGCCAATCCGATCCATACCTCGGTTGGCCGCGCCCCGTGCCAGTACCGGAATCATTGCGCCAGAGGTTGCCCTTATGGTGGCTATTTCAGTTCACTTTCCGCTACATTGCCAGCCGCCCGCCAAACCAATCGGCTCACGGTTCGGACCGATAGTATTGTATCGAACGTGTTGTATGACGAGAAGAAAGGAAAGGCTACTGGCGTTCGGGTTATTGACTCAAAAACAAATCAGACAACCAAGTATTACGCCCGGATCATCTTTCTGAATGCGTCGGCCATGGCCACCAATTTCATTCTACTCAACTCGGTTTCAAGTCGTTTTCCAAACGGGTTTGGCAATGATAGCGGCACCTTGGGTAAGTACATCATGGACCACCATTTTCAGGTTGGAGCCAATGCACAAGCCGATGGCATGGGATTCGATGATATGTACTACTACGGACGTCGGGCGAATGGCATCTATATTCCCCGCTATCGGAACATCGGAACCGACAAACGGGCGTACCTGCGCGGCTTCGGCTATCAGGGTGGCGCTTCCCGATCCGGCTGGCAACGACTTATTGCGGAAGCGGCTGGTACTGAGGGCAATTTCGGAGAAGACCTGAAAGAAAGAGCGGCTCAGCCGGGTCCGTGGACGATGGGCATCATGGGCTTCGGTGAGTGTTTGCCTTACGAAGACAACACAATTACGCTTGATCCCAATCGGCTTGACAAGTGGGGTTTACCAACGGTTGTATTCGACGTAAAATTCCGGGAAAACGAAGAACGGATGCGTCTGGACATGATGAACGATGCGGCCGAGATGCTCGAAGCGTCTGGGCTGAAACAAATCACTACGTACGACAATCAGTCCATCCCCGGTCTGGCGGTTCATGAAACGGGAGGTGTTCGCATGGGCCGCGATCCCAAGACGTCGATGCTCAACGCGCACAATCAGCTGTGGGCCGCTAAAAATGTTTTCGTTACCGACGGCGCTTCGTTCGCTTCTGTAGCCTGCCAAAATCCATCGCTCACGTTCATGGCCCTGACTGCCCGAGCGGCCAGTTTTGCCGTAAGTGAATTAAAAAGGCAGAATTTATAACTTGACGCTATTTACTCCTTTAGCGTCCACAGCCTTTTGCCATTCTAACGACAGTCGGAATGGCAAAAGGCTGTTTTGGTGGTAGTCCTATTCTGGGCTTTTCTTGTCACTCCCGTAATCACTTTTTAGCTAGGTCAGATCAGTAAGCTGGTTATTGGTCGAGCCTAACGCAACTTTACAAATCATTAACGGACGTTAATGATTTGTAAAGTCAGCGCGGAACACTATCTTGCACCATGCAAACCTACGTGGCCTACTACCGAGTCAGCACCAAAAAGCAGGGACAGTCCGGATTAGGCCTCCAGGCTCAGCGCAGTAGTGTCCTGGGTTTCGTGCATTCTCCCGCCTTGCTGGTGGGCGAATTTTGTGACATTGAATCAGGCAAGCGGGACCAGCGCCCGGAGCTGCTCAAAGCGATCGACTTTGCCCGGCAACACAAAGCCCGGCTGGTCATTGCCAAACTTGATCGGCTTAGTCGCAACCTGACCTTTATATCCTCCCTGATCGATTCCAAAATCAGTTTTGTTTGTGCCGATATGCCCGATGCCAATGAATTTACCATTCATATATTCGCGGCTTTGGCACAGCAAGAACGAAAGATGATCAGTGAGCGGACCAAAAAAGCCCTGGATGAGAAACTACGGCAGGTAGGACAATGGCGAAAGAGTGGCCGCGTTTTTCAGGATCCACTAATTTCGGCCAAAGCGGCCCAGACCAATCGGAATCGCTCACTCAGCAATGAGAACAACCGAAAAGCCATTGCGTTGATCAAGGCGCTGAGATCGGCCAAAGTAAGCTATCTGGAAATCGCCCGTCAACTTAACCAATCTGGCTTTAAAACGGCCAGAGGATGTCTGTTTCAAGCGACTCAAGTCATGCGTCTGGCAACGCGCTCAACGGAGCAAACCGAACCAAAGTAACTCAGGCGGTCGGCCGTTACCACGTCGGCCGTTACCACCACGTTTCGATCATGGCTGCATTGCGTGATGCCCACGGCATTCTTCTCAACCCTTGTCACACAAATAGGCTACGGGCCGCGAAATGCGGTTGACGATCGGGCGCGTACGGTTGACAATCACTGGTTGCTTTTATTTACTGTTTTTGGGCGGCAAGCGGATCAGGCCACGGAAAACGAGGTAGGCATTCCGCACTAGTACAGGTAAACGTGGCTGGAAACGAAAAAGCCCCACTGGTGAACCAATGGGGCTGAAGAATCATAACAGACATAAAACGTCGACCCAAGGGCTTTATTGTGCACACTGCATCAGAATGAGTCTTATTTTTCACTTTTTTTTCAGAGATTCCGGCTGTCTCTTTTCAGTAGACCAGCTTTGCCGGGTTGGATGACCCCCAACTCCGTTTGGGCTAACGACAGGGTTTAACGCAGAGCATCTCATCAGCTAAGCGCACACATTAATGTTTTCAGGGGCAGATCAGTCGGTCGCCCTTTCGAATTTAAGACATTTCCTATCATTTTTAGGACAATTCCATCTAGACGTCGATTATCTGCCTATACTTGTTTCCATCGACAGGTGGACCCTCCCTGCGGCCAGTGAAGAGGTAGCGTCCGTTAGCTATCCATCACCTTGTCGATCCGTTATCTGTCAGCTAACCGATCGTTTCACGTTTCCCATTCAAGTGTATGCAGAACAACTACAACAGGGTAACCCGCCAAGACTGGCTGGTTATCAGCATTTTGGCACTTTGCCTGGCACTGCCGACTTCAATCCTGGCGCAGACGGGCAGACCATTGGTCCTTACGGTACCTACCTACTCTTGTGCAACCGGAGCCATCACCTTCAATACCACAGGTGGAGATGGATCGCCTATTACCTTCACGGCGCCAGGTATTACACGCCAGTCGGTTTTCAGTCAGTCCGGTATTGTTGAGGAAGGACTCCGCAACGATCCCAAGCCGATCACTATTCTAGCTACACAGCGTGCCTATACAACCAGTCTTACTTTCGATCTGGCCGTTTATTGTTTGGTTTCCAGTTTCCCCTCCCCGGTCCTTGTCTCACCAATCGACAACCTAACACTAACCGTCGGTGAGCAACTTGACCACTATGATGCATCGACCCATTTTAAAGACCCCATTATCTACCACGGACTTGGCTACACGCCTGCGGCATTTCGGGCCATGAACACGCCACCGGGTCTGGCGTTTATCGATGCCACAACGGGGGCCAGTAAGGTCGCCTATTTTACCGGCGCTCCAACCGTTCCGGGGGTTTATTCCGTAACGGTAACCTGTTATTTCTACCCGTCGATAACCAACGATTTAGCCACGTCAACTACGTTTACGATTACGGTGGTTGATAAACCCGTGGTGAATCCACCCTCGGGCAGTAACCTGGCCTTAACACAACCCACCTATAACTGCTCGACCGGAGCGATCACCTTCAACACCACCGGGGGTGACGGAACACCCATTGAGTTTCAGGCGCCGGGCATTACGGCCTGGACGACCAATCCCAACCACATTCTAGATGCGTGTGCCCGGAGCTGTGCTGATGTTCCTCCCTTCATGATCTCAGCCCGGCAGCAGGGAAAACTAACTACTTACACGTGGTCACGACAGGACTATTGTGCCCTTACACCGTCCGTAGTTCGGGTAAATCCCATCAGTGATATGACCGCTACCGTTGGTCAGGGAATCTATTACGCAATAGGGGCGGCATTTTCCTCTTCACCGACTACCAACTGGAGCGTCAGTGCCCAGGGGTTGCCGCCGGGTGTGAGTTATTTTTTCAGGCAGGAAGGCGGGGGTAGTCCGAACCCAACCTGGGCACTGATCGGTACACCCACTATGGCAGGCACTTACTTGGTAACTGCGTCGGCCAGTGCCAATGGTGGCAGTGCGTCTACTACGTTCAAATACATCGTTACCTCTGCTACGAATCCGCTTACGCTGACGGCACCAACCTATAACTGCCTGACTGGTGCGATCACCTTCAACACCAGCGGGGGTGACGGAACACCCATCGAGTTTAAATCGATCGGTATCACCGACTGGACGGGCAACGCAACCCAGCTTGTCGACAGGGAAAGCCGCACGGCCAGTGATGTGATGCCCTTCACCCTGATGGCCCGTCAAAGTGGTCAGATCGTAACATTGAGCTGGAATCTGAAAGCGGCCTGCGGTCGGGCACGCCTTGGCGTTGACGATACTGATGGACAGCTTTCCCTAACGGTGCTGGGCAATCCCGTTCACGATCAACTAAAGGTATTGGTGGCGGGTGTACCGGGCCAGTCCGTGCAGTTACGCCTGACGGACGCGGGTGGTCGTTTGCTGGAGAAGCGCACCATAGAATCGGCTGGTGTGCGGGAAGAACAGCATTTCCGACTGGATCAATCCAGTGGGGGGCTCTTGCTACTACAGGCCACAACGAGCACCCAGCACCATACCGTAAAAGTCGTCAGGCACTAGAACCGGAGCTGCTATTGACAATCAGAACGGCTTCTGAAAAATCAGGCGCCGTTCTGTTTAGTTGATGCGTGCGAGCCGTTGACCGCCAACTACCTGTCAACGAAAGCGTGAGATTTGAGCGGGGGGTGTCTCTAAACAGTGACCGTGTCGCCTGTGTTGTTATAGAAAAAACGACATGCAAACGCCCTACGAGTATTTACAAGCACAATTTGTCGCCCAAAAACCTTTGATGGAGACGGAAGAAGGTGGCTATTTAGTCGCGGAACTGAACCTGATTGATGAGGATACTACTAATTTCACGTTTACGCTGGAAGGCTATGGTATTATGGCCGGGCAAACATTAGAGGGCAGCGTAGAGGACTCAGACGATCCCAACTATCCGGGCACCTATAACTTTGTTGCTGGTAATGCCGATGAGAACAAGCCTGTCCACCAGAACTACAGTCACGATAATGTGATGCTGTTCTTTTCTCAGGGCGTCACCGTCTAGCTTTTCGTTGGATCGTATCGTTTTTTGATCCGATCAATTGGATGGTCGTTCTGATACGCACACGGTTTAACATAGCTTCGTGAGCGTACATGACCTTTTTCTACGCCCACTCTATCCGTAGAGTGGGCGTAGTTCATTTTACATCGTACCGAAAGCCGGGGCGCGTTACACCAGTCAGCTTGATTGGTGCCTGTATACGCATAGTTTGGCCGCTCTCGTTGCTACACGCTATCATCTCCCCCTCGCCGGGTCATGTACTATTTGGATAAATGCGCCTGACTCACTGGCCAATTGTCAACTAGTGGTTGACCAGACAGCCAGTTGACTAGCAACCGATAATCGACGCGATCATCAAGGGCACAACTAAATCAAGTAATTTGCTGAACGCCTGGGTCGACGGAAACTGACGACGTGACGGACATGGATCGACCTCATCTGTCCGGTAATGCTATCCATGAACCAGTGGTCCCGTTTCGGGTGCTCCCATCTGATAATTCCAGTCCGTTGTGCGTCCTGATCATTTGAAAACACCGAAATGCAGTTGACCAGCCCAGTTGATGTACCGTTGCTCGTTACGGTGGGCAAACGTCGAAGCCGGAATCAAAAACGTCTGCTTTTCTAATTTGCCAGGTGCCAAAACCTCACTTTCTGCCTCAATAGCTAAGCTATCAGCGGGTTAGCGGGTTGGACAAGCAGGCTAGCTGGCCAGCCCCGTCGGATTCTGGACCAGTTTGACTCAATCAATAGCCTCTGGACATACCCTCGAACCAGCCTGTTCAGGCCCTTGGCTTAGAACGGGTTCGGAAAAGCTCAGCGACGGCCGGGGCTGATTAA
Organism: Spirosoma agri; assembly: GCF_010747415.1. NCBI lineage: Bacteria > Pseudomonadati > Bacteroidota > Cytophagia > Cytophagales > Cytophagaceae > Spirosoma > Spirosoma agri. Next base: position 49,484 of record NZ_JAAGNZ010000009.1, read on the forward strand.
ACGAACTCATCACTTGACCGCTTTCTATGGCAAACAAACTTAAATTCGCCACCACTAACCGATCTCCGTTCATAACTACCTTACGCGGGCGGGTCGATGCCTATTTTACCCAGCAAAACCTCTCACCCCATGCCAACGAAGCGATGTGGGCCAAGGCGCTTTTTTTTCTGCTGGGCTACGGGCTGATTTATGGGCTGATCCTCTCCAATCAGTTTGGTACGACGGCCCTGCTGGGACTGGCGGTTTTACTGGGCGTGTTTGCCGCCTGCATTGGCTTCAACGTCTCTCATGATGCCCTGCACGGTGCCTTTTCGGCTCGTCCCTGGGTGAATAAACTCCTGGGGAGTAGTTTTTACCTGCTGGGGGCAAATCCCTACGTCTGGAAAATTACCCACAACATCGTCCACCATACCTTCACCAATATTCCCGGCCATGACGAAGACATCGAGGTTGCGCCGGGATTGGTTCGGCTGGACCCCGAGCAGCCGCTAAAGCCCTGGCACCGTTACCAGCATTGGTACACCTTTCCGCTCTACGCGCTGGCGTCTCTATCGTGGGTGTTGCGAAAAGATTATGTCAAATTCTTTAAAGATCGCATTGGCCAACATGACATGCCTACTCATCCCCGGGAGGAATATGTTAAACTATTTTTGGCCAAGGCGCTTTATTACCTCTTCTTTCTGGGATTGCCTTTTGCGCTGCTTAGTCTGTCCTGGTGGCAGATAATGGTCGGGTTCGTGGTCATGCACCTGGCCGAAGGATTGGTGTTGGGCCTGGTTTTTCAGCTGGCCCATACCGTAGAAGGTACTACCTTTCCCTTACCCAACGAAGAGGGGAAGATGACCGATTCCTGGGCAATTCACCAGCTATGCACAACGGCCAACTTCGCACCCCGCTCGGCGCTGGCGGCCTTTATCTGCGGGGGGTTGAACCGACAGATTGAACACCATTTGTTTCCCAAAATTTGTCATATTCATTACCCTGCCATCACGGCCATCGTCAAGCACACGGCGCACGAATTCGGTCTGCCTTACCTGGAGAATCGCAGCTTTGGTTCGGCACTTTACTCTCATTTTCGTCTGCTACAGAAATTAGGGCGACCCGTCCCGGCCGAACGGCGTAGTCCCATTGATGCATGAACAACGGCGATGGCTCGGCGAAGAACAACCATGCCGTTAAAAATACAGTGGTCCTTTTCAGGAGTGCCCGCTGACAGGTAATCAACTTTTATTCAGTAAGTAATGAACGCAGTAAAACAAGTGCACGAGCTAGGACAAAGCATCTGGTTGGACTTTATCGACCGACCACTGATGAACTCAGGCCGCCTTCAGCAACTCATCGATGAAGATGGCGTTCGGGGCATTACATCCAATCCCGCTATCTTCGCCAAAGCCATTACGGGAGGGACCGACTATGACCAGGATATCCGGCGGCTGGCGCAGGAAAATGACTCGAACGAAGCTATATTTTACCAACTAGCCGTAACTGATATCCAGCAAGCCGCTGATTTATTCGCACCGGTATACGAAGATAAAGTTAGTGGGGCGGACGGATTCGTCAGCCTGGAGGTCTCACCCCGCCTGGCGCTGGATACCGACCAGACGCTGGAACAGGCCCGCACGTTGTGGCAAGCCGTCGATCGGGCTAATGTGATGATCAAGATTCCGGGTACCAAACCAGGTTTGCCTGCGATCCGGCAGGCCATTGCCGAAGGCATTAATATCAACGTTACGTTGCTGTTCAGTCTGGAGCGCTACGAAGCCGTGGCGGAGGCTTACATCGCCGGGCTTGAGGATCGGTTGGCCGCTGGTCAGCCCATCGATCAACTGGCTTCGGTAGCCAGCTTCTTCATCAGTCGTATTGATACACTGGTAGATCCAATGCTCATTGAACGGGGATTGGCCCCGCTAAAAGGGGAAACAGCCATTGCGCTGGCAAGACAAGCTTATGCACGCTACGGCCGACTGTTCAACAGCGAACGCTTTGAAAAACTGGCCGCACAAGGCGCAACGCCCCAACGGTTACTGTGGGCGAGTACGGGCACCAAAGACCCTGCCGTTTCACCCGTCAAATACGTGGAAGCCCTGATCGCACCCAAAACCGTTAACACCGTACCAATGGACACGTTGACCGCCTACCGGGAGGCTGGCCAGCCAGCGGTTCGGCTATCGAACCACGAATCCGAATCCCTTCAGATGCTGGCGCAGGTGAAGCAAGCGGGTATCGATCTGAACGCAGTCGCGGAACAGCTGGAAGCGGAAGGAATCGCCAAATTTAACCAGCCCTACGATGAGCTTTTGCAAGCGATCGACGCCCAAAAGCAAGCTCTAACGGCTGGTCAGGAAAACGGTTAACCACCAGGATAACAGCAGCCGTTACCTGACTAAATTCTTATTACCAACAATGGCCTGTTTCGAAAGAGACAGGCCATTGTTGGTAATAAGAACCGCACAAAGGTCGTCGGAACGAGGGTTAGAGAAGGCTATCGTACTACTGAGTAAACGAGCCTATAAACCAATCCACACGCTCACTATAGTCCCATCGAGCCACCTTTGCCTTTTCGTTTCGCCACCTACTAAGGTGGCGACGATTTCCACAGACGAAAGCAAGCAGTGGTTCATTGAGTAATGGGGTGCGAGTTTTAAAACTATCTAAGGAATTTTCAGCATCCGGCTCCATCAGCGGACTGCTTCTGCTAGATAGTGTGATTGTCGCGTTAGTAGTGGCCAATTCTCCGTTGGGAACATTGTATGAACATTTTCTGGCTCTGCCTACCGGATTCAATGGGGCAGGGCTGAACCTGAATTACCCACTCCTGAACTGGATCAATGACGGACTGATGGCCGTGTTCTTTCTGATGGTCGGCCTGGAAATCAAACGCGAGCTGATCGACGGGAAATTGGCCTCGTTCAGCAAAGCGGCTCTGCCCATTCTGGCCGCGCTGGGCTCATATTATCGGCGTCGGCATCCTGGGAGGTATCGGCTTTACCATGTCGATTTTTATCGCTCTGCTCTCCTTTCCTGATCAGGTCACGATTTCGTCGGTAACGCAGTTTACGGTTCTCACGACATTCATATTGTCGGGCCTCATTGGATACATTACGTTAAAGACCGTTGGCAAAGGCGAAGTTTTTGGGGCTGAGGATGACTAGGAAAGCCTAGTAGTCAGAATCGAAGCTTGGTGTATACGGTAGGCTGACCACTTAGGCAGACTTGTTCAACAATGACGTTGATTTCTGCCGATAAAACTCCGATTCGTGCCGTAGTTCGATCCCTCTATCGCTGCGATCCGTGAGCTGGTCCTGCTGGCATCAGTAGCGTTGGGTAAGCGAACAATACCCCACTAACCGTTGGACACCGATTTTACGCCGTGTCGACGAATCCAGAACCTCTCTAGCTGTCTCGAGCTAACGAATAACGGCCATTTGCGGACCTGTTTTATCCCGGTTCACTGAAACATTTCAACTTACAGAAACAGCATGGCCCGTTGCATTTGCCAGCCAGTTTGTCCCAATGCCTACCAGCATAGAACCAACTACAACATCAATCTTTATTTGTACTAAATACAAATAGCTATAGTTTTGTAGCGATTTTGATTACAACCTCACTAATCGCTACCCATGAAATTAATTTTTATCTGTCTACTTCAACTAGTCAGTTTGTTTGCTTTAGCCCAAAACGGGGTCATCCGAGGGCGGGTAACCACCGAAGATGGTGAACCAGCTGACTTGATCAATATTGTCTTAAAAGGCACCGATAAAGGTACCGTGACATCATCCTCGGGCGAGTTTACCCTGTCAGGCGTAACAGCCGGCAAGCACCAGCTTGTTGCATCCGGCGTTGGCTTCGTTACGATCGACCGACGAGTGACGCTGGCAGCAGCTGAGGTTCTGACTCTCAACCTGATCCTTCAGGAAAATACCCATCAGTTACAGGCAGTGGAAATCACGGGACGGCAGGAAAAAACGTATAAAAATGACGTGTCGTTTATTGCCAGCAAAACGGCGACACTGCTCAAGGACGTACCTCAGGCGATCAGCTACGTGACCAAAGAAGTGTTACGCGACCAGGGTGCGTTTACGATGGGCGATGCTGTCAAGAACATGAGTGGGGTGAACCAGTTCACCTTTTACGACGACCTGACCATCCGTGGCTTTCGCATGAATGGCGGAAGTACAACTCAGTTGTTCAATGGGTTACGCACGTTTTCCGGTTTCTGGAAACAACCGCCCGTCAACTATCTGGAACGGGTAGAAGTCATCAAGGGGGCGGCATCGGCGCTTTACGGGAATACCTCGCCGGGCGGAACGATCAATCGGGTAACGAAAAAGCCGCTGACCACAACGCAGAAATCGCTGATGTTCACCACGGGCAGCTTTAACACCATGCGGGTGTTGGCTGATTTCACCGGTCCGATGAACGAGAGCAAAACACTGTTGTATCGGCTAAATCTTGGCTACGTGAATGCACAGGGGTTCCGAAATCTGCAATTCGATAAAAACATCATTATTGCTCCATCCGTATCATTTCTGCCCACCGATAAAACCCGCATCAACTTCGATCTCGTCTATAACAAGTCGAACAGCCGCCTTGACCGGGGGCAGTCGGTTGTTGGAAACGACCTGTATTCCAGCTCGATCGCTACGTCACTGAACGCGGTTAATGACCATTTGAATGAAGAAACGTACCTGATCACTACGTCGCTCAATCATCAATTCAGTCAAAGCACATCGGTCAACATGGCCTACCTGCGGACGGGCTACTCGGAAGATTTGCTGGAACATCGGAGTAGCAACGTCAACGGAATCGACTCGGCTGGTGTTGCCGTTCCAAATCTGGTAGCCCGTCAGGTGTTCGTTCGGCAAACCAAATCGTTTATGGACAATGTGTCCCTGTTTCTGAACCACACGGTCAACACGGGTCGAGCTGAACATAAGCTGGTTGTGGGTTACGATTACATTCAGTCGAGCACCCCCAAAGGATCGGGGCAGCAAACGGCAAACGGATATCTGTTGAAGGCGGGCGGAGCCGCGGCCTACAATGCCAGACGCCCGGACCTGTATCAGTTTTATAATTACACCAGTAACGGCGTTACGCGTAGCATTCCGAAACCCAACGTTTCTCACTATGATCTGACGCTTCAGAATAACCAACTGGAAGACGTCACCAAATACACGTATAACGTAACGGCCAATGCCGCCACCACACCCGTCTTCTATTCCCTGCACGGACTTTACGTTCAGGAACAGCTTAAGCTGAATCGTTTTCAGGTGCTGCTTGGCCTGCGGTATGACACGTATGTCGATAAGAAAGGGTACACGACGACCGCTGAAAGTAATGTGACGCAGCATGCGGTATTGCCCCGAATTGGCGCGGTATACAGCGTAACGAAAAACATTAACCTGTATGGCACATACACCAAGGGCTATAATCCCCAGGACGCTGCGGTGCAAAGTGATCCAACTACTGGCGGACCGTTTGACCCGATCAGAAGCTCGCTGACCGAATTTGGCCTGAAAACCGACTGGCTGGATGGTCGACTGACGGCGAATGCGTCGGTGTACGACATCACCCAAACGAACACGCTGTACTCCGCCAATGCAGCCAACAACCCCAATCTGTTGCTGCAAATAGGTCAGGAACGGGCAAAAGGCGTTGAAGTAGACGTAACGGGCAACATCCGGCCAAACTGGAATCTGATTGTTACCTACAGCTACAACGACGCCAAGATTACCGATGCGGGAACAAGAGCAGCCGACCAGTCGCTGGTGAATCTTCAAAAGCCCAACGCGCCCAAAAACCAGGGTAGCTTCTGGACGAAATATACGTTTGTCAGTCAGGGCCTGAATGGTTTGGGCCTGGGACTGGGAGGCAACTTTGTGACCGAGCGAAATCTGTCGCTGAACAACACGCAAACGATTCCAGCGTACGCGCTCCTCAATGCCGCCCTGTACTACCGGATTGACAAGTTTCAATGTCAAGTCAACCTAAATAATCTGGCCAACAAAACGTACTGGGTGGGTGGCTACGATTACCTGCGTCTTTTCCCTGGTGCACCGCGTAATTTCATGACAACGGTTTCGTATACGTTCTAACGTGTCGTACGCAGAACGGGTAGCGCTTTCGTCAACAAACTGGCTTAGACGCTACCCGTTCTGTTCGTAAAAATTTGATAGACAACAACTTATATTTATAAACCAGCGTTATGGCATCACTCGGAAAAACGATTATATCAACCCTGCATTTGTGGCTGGGGCTAAGCTCTGGCCTTGTAGTTTTCATCGTAGCGCTGACGGGTTCACTGCTTGTTTTCGAAGAAGAACTGGAGCCGATTATCTATCCTCAGTTTCACCGGGTGGACGTACCCGCTCAGGCCAAACGACTTCCACTCGACCAACTGGTTGCAACCGCGACGACGCAGTTTCCCGGCAAAAAAATCAGTCGAATCGAGATCGAGCCGCACGCTGACCGCACGGTTATTATCGAACTTCAGCAGAGTAAAAAAGCAAAAGATGTTCTCTCGGTGGCGCTCAATCCCTATACGGGACAGGTCGTTGATTCGCGTCAGGAGCTGGCTGCTTTTTATTCGGTTGTCCTGCGCCTGCACCGCTACCTTTGCCTGGGTGATACGGGAAAACTTATTACGGGAATCTCATGCAGTATGTTTCTGATTATCATGCTGAGTGGCCTGGTTCTGTGGTGGCCGAACCGAAAAAACAGCCGGCAACGGTTTACCGTAAAATGGGGTGCTTCGTTCAAACGGCTGAACTGGGATCTGCACGCTGTTTTCGGCTTTTACGTACTTCCGTTCGTGTTTTTAATCGCATCGACAGGCTTGATCTGGAGTTACAAATGGGTCAACAACCTCTTGTTTTACGCGTTTGACGGAAAGCCGCAGTCAAAGCGGGAAGCGCCGGCCAATCCTACGTTGGCTGCGCCGAAAAGCACGACCCTGTACGAAAAAATCTATGCAGCCAGCAATCAACTATTGCCCTATACAGGAGCTGTCACGTTGACCGTACCCGAAAAGGATAGTTTGTCGATAACGCTATCGAAAAAGAACGACGAAGCATCCATCAGCAACATTGTCGACTTTCTGTACTTCGATGCCAGAACGGGCGAGCTGGTGAAGAAGCGACTTTACGCCGATGAAACAAGAGGGTTCAAAGCGCGTCGAGTGGTGTTTCCAATCCATACGGGTAGTCTGTTTGGGTGGCCAACCAAGCTTATTGCGCTATTTGTCGCGCTTACAGCGGCCAGTTTGCCCATTACCGGTTTTTTGATCTGGTGGGGCAAACGTAAGAAAAGCAGGAAATCCGTATCGTCCATGAAACGCGTGTCCAGCCCACGAATCACGGCTCAAAACGTATCGTAACCGTTGATCTCGTACAGCACGTTAACCTAACAAAGATTACCCCTACTATCTTGATTATAAACTATATACACCAGATCACCAGAACAATTTAGAGTTCAGTTCGGGGGCGAGGTGACGCGTTCAGGGTAATGTACAGGTCGTCGCGTGCCTACTTCGTTTTACCGTTGCGGTGCATCTTGTAAACCCAACGCCATGGAAGCTACGAACAAATCGATTTTAGAAGAGGGCAACGCGGCAATCGCTGCGGGTAACAATGAAGGCTTCTTGTCCTTGTGCTCCGAAGACACCGAATGGACGTTTGTGGGCGAACAGACCCTAAGGGGCAAAGAAGCCGTTCGGCAATGGATGGCAGCCAAGTATATGGAGCCGCCTACGAATAGGGTCGCTCACTTGATTGCGGAGGGTGAGTGGCTGACGGTCCTTGGCTCGTTGATCACGAAGGACCAGAACGGGCAAGTGGCTCAGTATGCGTATTGCGACGTTTGGCGTTTTCGGGAAGGTAAGCTTGTAGAACTAAAGGCTTTCGTCATCAATTCTGAAACCAAGTACTAATCGGGATGGTATCCGATTTGCTGTGTTGTTGAGCATCGTATTCAGCATAGAAATGACGAGTATCTCTACGCTTGAATCGTTCTGGTTCAGTATCTTTCGAACAAATAAATGGTACTACCTAATCGCCTGAATTATGTCGCCTTCTCTTCGGAATACGATTGCCTGGATTCTACAAGTGCTACTGGGTTTGTTTTTTATTTTCGCTGGCTTCAACAAACTGCGTGACCTGTCGGCGACAACGGCTATGTTTGGTAACCTGGGTCTACCCAGCGTGTTGGCTTATGTGGTGGGCGGGGCTGAATTACTGGGTGGCATTGGCCTGCTGGTGCCCCGCCTGACCCGCCTGGCAGCAATGGGTCTGCTTATCATCATGATCGGTGCGGTTTTCATGCACATCACTAAAATTCCGGGTGGGCTTGCGGGCGGGATTCCCGCTCTTGTTAGTCTAGTTCTACTGGCCGTTTTGCTGTGGTTGCGTTGGCCGGTTTCTTCCCGGGTAATCTAACCGTATCCCGTTGAATTGCCTTCACCCGAACCTGGGCTGATGGTGGGGGAATTAACATAAACGGAATGACCATGACTGTACCTCCGAATCCATTTTCACAGCTTGTGTGGAATGAATCGGGAGGTATAGTCATGGTCAACATTAGGTTATGGCTCACCTACAGCTCACTAAAATCCACCTGTCTACCCCATGAATGCAGGCTTAGTGACATCAACCCCAACCGTTTTAAGGGCTCGTTCAGCGACTCAGCTGGTTTTCTTCGTTTGTGGCCTGGGCATGGCCAGCTGGGCACCCATGGTTCCACTGGCTAAAGATCGGTTAGCATTGAATGACGCCAACTTAGGCTTGCTCCTGCTCCTGCTGGGAGCGGGAGCCATGCTGATGATGCCGACCTCAGGATGGCTGGTGAGCCGTCTGGGAAGTCGACTCGTCATGGCTTGTGCTGCGCTGGTTATGGCCCTTACTCTGCCGCTGTTGCTGCTCCTGTCCTCAACAACGGCGATGGCCATAACGCTCTTCGTATTCGGGTCAGCCATTGGTGCGATCGACGTAGCCATGAATGCCCACGGCCTTCAGGTGCAAAATCTGTACGGAAAACCCATCATGTCTTCGTTACATGGTCTCTTTAGCGTGGGAGGTCTGTTCGGTTCGCTGGGGCTGGGTTTTCTCATCAAGCTGGGACTTAACCCTGTCTATGCCATTGGTAGTATTGCCCTGTTGATGATCGTCATTACCGTGACCCAGTACAGGCAGTTATTCTCCGTTGCTGTCGAGCAACAGGTTATGGCTCAATTCGTGACGGCAGAGGAAAAGCCAGCGACAGGCAGACAACCGTACGCCTGGTTACACGGCAGCGTCTTGTTTCTGGGATCGATGTGTTTTGCTGTTTTTTTAGCCGAAGGGGCCATTCTTGACTGGAGTGCTATCTTTCTACGGGACAGCAAAGGGATTGACGCTGAGCTTGCCGGAGCAGGCTATGCGGCCTTTTCGGTTGCCATGGCGACCATGCGGTTGGTGGGGGACAAACTCGTAACGCGGTTGACCGGCAAAACGGTCGTCGTAGGGGGCAGTCTGGTGGGTGCTTTGGGTCTGGCCATCGCTGTTTTAAGTCCCTGGGTATTGGGAACGTTAGCGGGCTTCGTGCTGCTGGGTTTAGGAGCGGCCAACATTGTGCCCATCTTTTTCAGCGCAGCTGGTCGATTGCCTGGTATTTCCCCCACCGTGAGTATACCCGCAATCACGACCATCGGCTATACGGGTTTGTTAGCAGGCCCGGCATTGCTCGGTTTCATTGCCTACCGTTTCTCGCTGTCTATTGCGCTGGGATTCATTGCGTTGCTGTTGGTCGTCGTAGCACTGAGCTATCAGGTGAACGGAAAAGCAAACTAATACGCTGCCAACCTAAAGAACAGCTGATTGGGCTGGGCCAACCTGGAGGTTGGCCCAGTCAAAAGACCGATCAATTTTTAGCTTCGATCTAACTTGGCAACACCGTAGTGTTTTGGAAAAACGCACCGGTGTTAACGCCCCGGCCAGCGTTGCTCACGTTTTGGTTCTCTGGTTGCCGCCTATTCTTCTTCGCTGTTGTTCAATTTGGCGAGTAGACTGTAAGCCCCGTTCAGCACAATTGGCGTCAATTCGGGATTCACTGCCGCTGGCAACGTGACGGCCACGTAGCCGTTTTCCCGAACGCCGGTCTTAATCTCGATCTGTCGAAACTGATATACAGCAGGATTGGCCTCTTTTTTTTCAAGCACATAGACTAGGGCTTTTCCCTCATAACTGACCACTGCCGATTCGGGCAGAGCTGACACGGGTTGGGTTTTCACATCGATCTGAGCTGATACGTAGCCCCCCGGAATAAAGTCGGCGGCATACCCATCGGGATGGGCCAGCACCGAAATGGTACGGTCAGCCGCAATGGATTTACCGATCAGGAAAATCTCACCCCGATGAGCCAGCGAGGCATCCCCCCCCATCCCAAACCGAACGATCTGCCCGGTACGAATTCGACTGATGTCTTTCTCGAAAATGCTGAGCTGAACGTGCAGGTGATCGACGTTGGTAATCTCGACCAGCACATCAGCCGGGTTAACGAACCGGCCATTGTTGACGGGTACGTTCGTGATAAATCCCGATACGGGTGAGGGGATCGTGACCATACGCGTCAGTTTATCGGCGCTGAGCTTGGCCGGATTGATGCGTAAAATGGCTAGTCGCTGTGCCATGCCAGCCAGTTGTGCCTGTAAGCTCTGGCGGTTCGAACGGACCTGTTGAAAGATTTTCAGCGCGCTGACATTGTCCCGGCTCAATTCCTGCTGGCGGGCGTAATCCAGATCAGCGTAATCCAGTTTGGCTTTGGTGTCCAGATAATCCTGCTGAAGCTGAATATAATCAGGGTTCTCCAGCACCACCAGGGCTTGCCCCTTACGAACCCGCATACCGGGCTCCAGATTGATTTGCCGGATGTAACCACCGAACGGCACCGAAACCGACACTTTGTTCTGGGCCGGCACATCAATGGTCCCGTTCACTTTCAGCGTGGTGCTCAGCGTGCGGAGCGTCGGCTGACCGACTGTTATGGCCGCTACGTTGTACTGCGCCTGCGTTAGTGAAACCCGGATTGGCCCGGCCGTGGCCGCGTCTTTCTGTGCGCTGACAGAATCCGGCTTACCCGCCTGCTCACTACTACCATTAGTATCAGTCGTAGCACTGCCTGACCCACAGCCCGAAAGCAGTGGTAAGGCCAGGAGCAGGCCGATCAGTTGGCGTCCGTAGCGACTGAGAATTCGTTTGTGTAATTTGATGTTCATGAATGTGGTTAGGGATGGCCCAACAGGTAGTTGATGTAAAGGATCGATTGATTGTACTGATTGAGCAGGTCAAGGTAGTTGGAACGGATGGTGAGCGCCTGCCCAAGCGCAAGCGAGAATTCGACGTACCCAATGTCGCCACCACGAAAGGCCCGGCGGGCGTTGGTCTGGATCAATTCCGCCTGCGGCACTGCATTCGCTTCGTAGTAGGTGAGTGTGTTCCGATACTGGTCATATTGTTGGAATGCCTGCTGTAGCTGCTGACCGAGTGCAAACCGCTGATTGTCCAGGTCCGTTTGTGCAATTTGCTCACCGATACGGGCCGCCTTGATCCGCGATTTCTGCGCCTGACCCAGCAGCGGCAGGGTTACGCCGATCTGCCCACCATTGAACCGATATCCGGGACCGAAATATAACTCCTGCCCGTTGATTAGCTGGTTGCCGGTCAGCGTCTGACTGAACAGGCCCACCATAAAATCGGGTTTGAGCCGCGCCTGTTCTACCCGACGGTTTTGTTGAGCGACCTGAATTTGTTGACCTAGCTGACGTAACAGCGGATTAGTTGCCAGGGCCACGCTATCCTGTAAGGCCGTCAGCACGAGTTTAGGCAGGGGTTGGGATGATACGGCTACCGGATCCCTGTTGTAGAGCAGTGTTTGTAGCTGGGTACGGCTGGCGATCAGGTTCGCTTCGTTTTGCGCCAGCCGTACACGCTGGTCAGCTAGCTGGCTTTCGGCTGTCGCTTTTTCCAGACTACTGGTTTCGCCCGTAGTTACCCGAAGGGTCGCGGCTTTCACAAACTCCGTCAAAAGCGTATCCTGCTGCTGAAACAGCCGGTTTTTCTGGTATAAATAGTTTAACTCGTAAAAGGCGGACTTCACCTGATAGCTTACCTCATTCCGGGTAACGGTTACACCCGACTCCCGCAAACGAACCGTCTGGTCATTCAACTCGGCCAGTCGGCGCATCAACGCAGGGTTTGGTATGGTCTGGGTAACCGTCAGGTTGTTATCGAAACGGCGGCTGTTGTACTGGCCCAGCATGGCCAGCACCGAAAGTCGGCCAGCCTCGTAAGCGGTTCGGCGAAGGGCTTGTTGCTGATTGACGCCCAAACCCGCGAGCTGAAGCTGTGCATTTCGACTGCCTGCCTGTTGCAACGCCTGATCCAGCGTAAGGGTTTGCACGGCAATGTGCTGCGCCCGGCCCGGTGTTGACAGCATCAGCAGACCGACAATCGCTGCCACGACTGTTTTCGACCCTGAATTCCTGGCCTGCTGCGCTTCGTTCGCTACCGCTTTTCGCTCCGAGAGCGAGTACAGAATAGGCAGAACGATCAGGGTCAGCAGTGTAGCGGTTAGTAATCCCCCGATCACAACAGTGGCCAGCGGCTTCTGAACTTCAGCACCGGCAGAGTTGGAAATAGCCATGGGAATAAAACCGAACGAGGCTACTAAGGCCGTCATGATGACCGGACGCAGACGAACTTCAGCCCCCTGCCGAATAATCTCAGTCAGATCCGTCAGCCCTTCTTCGTGACGAAGTCGATTAAACTCAGCGATCAGGACAATGCCGTTGAGCACGGCCACCCCAAAGAGCGCAATGAACCCAACACCCGCCGAGATACTGAACGGCATCCCCCGAATCAGTAGCGCAAACACCCCCCCGATGGCTGCCATTGGAATCGCCATGAAGATCAGTAAACTCTGTCGAACCGAGCCGAACGTAAAAAACAGGAGCACAAAAATCAGACCCAGCGCAATCGGCACGGCAACGGTCAGCCGCTTTTTAGCATCCACCAGATTTTGAAACTGACCGCCGTAGGTAATCGAGTACCCCGGCGGAAATTTGATTCGTTGACCAACCTTTTGCTGTAGCTCGGCAACGATGCTCTCTACGTCACGGCCCCTGATATTGAATCCCAGCGTAATCCGGCGGTGCGTATCGTCGCGCTGAATTTGGTTAGGTGCCTGCTCGATGCTGACCTGCGCAATCTGGCTCAGTGGAATCTGCTGATTATCAGGCGTCGCTACGTAGATAGTACGAATGTCTTCGATGCTTTGCCGCTTATCTGCCGCCAGACGAACAACCAGATCAAAGCGCTTTTCGCCTTCAAACACCAGCCCCGCCGACTGGCCGGCGAAGGCCGTATTGATCACCCGGTTAACATCCGCTACGTTCAGGCCAAACTTGGCGATCTGAGCCCGGTCGAGCTTGATCAGTATCTGCGATAAACCGCCAACCTGCTCAATGTACAAGTCTTTGGCCCCGTCGATGGTGCGAACCAAGGCCCCCACATCATCGGCCAGTCGAGTCAATTGCGTTAGATCATCCCCGTAAATTTTCAGCGCTACGTCCTGCCGGGCCCCGGTCATCAGTTCATTGAAGCGCATCTGAACGGGCTGCTGAAACCCGAACGTTACACCCGGAACCACGGATAATGCTTTTGCCATTTTTCCGGCCAGTTCATCGCGAGTGCTGGCTGAGGTCCACTGGTCTTTGGGTTTCAGAATGACCATTAAATCCGACGCTTCAATCGGCATCGGATCGGTGGGTATCTCGCCGGAGCCGACTTTACCGACTACCTGTTCCACTTCAGGAAATTGCCTTAGCAAAATTCGCTGTGCTTTCAAGGTAGCGTCCACTGTTTCGGAAAGCGAGCTGCCCGTCAGCGTTCGCGTATCGACCGCAAAATCACCTTCATCGAGCTGCGGAATAAACTCACCACCCATGCGGGTGAACAGAAAAACCGCTACTCCCAGAAGGGCTACGGCACTTCCCAGAATAAGCCATTGGTGATTCAGGGATCGTAAGAGTATTGGTTCATAAACCCGCTGAATTCGCTTCATGATCTTATCCGAAAATGTCTCTTTATGCTTGATGGTCTTGTTCAGCATCAGGGCTGAAATCATCGGCACATAGGTCAGCGACAGGATAAATGCACCCAGGATGGCAAACGCCACGGTTAGGGCCATTGGTCGGAACATCTTGCCCTCGATACCTGACAGGGCCAGAATAGGCAGGTAAACGATCAGAATGATAATCTCCCCGAAAGCGGCCGACGAGCGAATACGACCTGCGGACAGAACAACTTCATCATCCATTTCGTCCTGCGTGAGGGTTTTGTCTTTGTTACGCAGGGTTATGTGGTGCAGCGTTGCCTCGACAATAATGACCGCGCCATCCACGATCAGGCCGAAGTCGATGGCCCCCAGACTCATCAGATTACCCGACACGCCAAACAGATTCATCATCGAAATGGCAAACAACAGGGCCAGTGGAATGACGGACGCTACGACGAAGCCCGCCCGGAAGTTCCCCAGCAACAGCACCAGCACGAAAATGACAATAGTGGCTCCTTCCAGCAGGTTGCGCTCTACGGTTCCGATGGCGCTATCGACCATCTTTGTGCGGTCCAGAAACGGGATGATCTGCACACCGGCGGGAAGGCTTTTCTGGATCTCGGCAATTTTGGTCTTTACCCGCTTGATAACGGCGGAGGAATTATCGCCTTTGATCATCATCACCACTGCCCCTACGGTTTCGCCTTCCCCGTTACGCGTTACGGCACCGTAGCGTACCGCCGATCCGATCGTTACCTGAGCGACATCGCGGACTCGAATGGGAAGTCCTTTGGTATTCAGACGAATAACAATATCAGCGATATCACTGGTCGACCGGATCAATCCATCGGAGCGAATGAAAAAGGCATTGGGTTTTTTGTCGATATACGCCCCCCCCGTATTTTGATTGTTCTGCTGGAGCGCAGTGAATATATCCGTGATGGTAATGCCTACGCTACGGAGCCTGTCGGGATCGACCGCAATTTCGTACTGCTTCAGAAGCCCCCCAAAACCACTCACATCGGCCACGCCGGGCGTACCCAGCAATCCGCGCCGGATTGTCCAGTCCTGAATGGTCCGAAGATCCGTGAGGGAGTAGTTGCTTTCGTAGCCTTTTTTGGGAACAACCGTGTACTGAAAAATTTCGCCCAGCCCCGTCGTGACGGGTGCCATAACGGGTGTACCCACTCCGGGCGGAATTTGGCCCACTACGTTCTGTAATCGCTCGGCAATTTGCTGACGCGCCCAGTACACATCGGTAGCATCGGTGAAGACGACGGTTACGATCGACAGGCCAAAGCGCGAGAACGACCGTAATTCAGTGATACCCGGAATGTTGGAGAGGCTTACTTCGATCGGAAATGTGACCAGCCGTTCTATGTCTTCAGCCGCCAGCGACGGGCTGCTGGTGATAACCTGTACCTGGTTGTTGGTAATATCGGGTACAGCATCAATGGGCAACTGGGTCGCCGACCATATCCCCCAACCGACCAGCGCAAGCGTGAACAGGCCGATGAGGAGTTTGTTTCGAACGGAAAAAAGGATAATTGCATTAAGCATATTTGTCGAGTCTGAAGGAAGCAGGTGCAGGTCTGATCTGAATTGTTATGGCGAACTCATAGCGTAAATCGCTCATGGATCAGCGTTAGTGGCGAGCATACATCGCCTAGATGGATTATCCGATCAAATTGATCACAATAGCAACGTACCAGAACCAGCGTGGAGCTAGGTCAATTTGATAAGCTTAGAGGTAGAAATGAGGCAGTGTGGGTAGCGTTCCATACAACCATATAATTCGTATGGACCCACTTCGGCCAGGGGCGCAGAATTAGTACGTTCGGGGAGGATTAATCAGGGCAAAAACTGTCAGGAAGGCGTATAAATCGGCCTTGCGGAAATAACCGGCTCTCGTTAACAACAGAAATGGGGACTGGTCAACAGTCATCAACCGGATAGCATTCGGCGTGTAGGCCGGCACGGAATGACTACTGGACGGTAAATTCTGGTGAGAGTGGTTGGGGTGTTTCTGATGTTCGGAATCAGCCCCGTAATGCATTTTGAGAAAGTCAGTGAAGCTAAGAGCAGGATCAGCCTGCCGGTGTTGCTGAAAATGCAATAGCAGATCGCCCCAATGGGCTGACTGATCAATGCCAAAGCCGGGGAACAAACTCCCGCCTAACATCCAGCATGCCAGCACTACCGCAACAAACGATCTCATACCACCGTGACTATTGCTGGTCTAACACGGCTACCGGATGAAAGTTTCACTAGCGCTTAATTTGGAAATAGACTAAACTGATTGGTTGATATGCAGATTCGTTACTTGACAAGCTGTTTATTTAAAAATGCTTCAGGATAACCTTGGCGGTTTAGATACGTATGGCTTAACTCCCCTTCTAACCTGACTTTCTCGCGGCAATCAGTGTCTTGCCGATTATTTACTCTCTGAGACACGTTCTGGTAGCTTAATGAGTCTATACTTGCATCACTGGCAGTTCGTTTAACCTGGCGCAATTAAACAGGCAAATACCGTGGGCAGGGAGTGTATTGGTGAGTCGGAATGCTAAAATTGACAGAAATGAGGAAACCTGCCGCGACAGGATGAATCATTTCAAGTTCATTAGTTCGTAAAACTCCTGAATCGTTAATTCCTCTTTGTACTGATCGTGGATGGGATTGTCATTGCCCCTACTAGTTTGCCAAGCTTCAACTAAATTTTGTCGTATCAAAAACGACCCACGTATGGTAACCACGATTTCGCCTGGCATGGCCAGCAGCATTTTCTCTTTTAGTGCTACGGCAGGCAGTTGATCCGAATGAGTTGTCCCAGTTTCGGCATTTTTCTCGGCCGCTTCTTGGCCGTCAACGTCAAGAGTGGTTCCTGGAGAACCAAGTCCGGAAGAATTTACGCTTTTACGGGTATTCTCTGAAAAGTCACTTACCGGGTTTGTCGTTTCTTCAACTGCTTTTTGGTTAACAGAACTTTTTTTACTAGGTAGAACACCTGCTTTTTCAGCTGCACCCCTTATGGATTTGGCTGTTATCGGTGCCCCCGCCTGTTCACTCGTTTTTACGGCTTCCTTCCAGATATCAGCACGCTTTTCATCCGGGAATTGGCTTAGCGTGGCTGCATGGGATTCTGTTGATGGTAGAGGGATAGTTTTACGGGTAGATCGAACCGTATTTTGAGGTCGTTGAACTTTCCCGATAGATTGAGCAAAAGGGCCAGTGTCTGTACCGTCCGTCTTTAGTTGCTCCCCGCTACTTGCGTGGTACTCATCGACATAGTCAACGTCTTGCGGTTGTGACCTTGTGGAGCCAGTCGATTTAGACCGTCGAACCTTACCCGTCGGTACGGCTTCGTATTGTTCTACATCTACCCCATCCGGCAGTTGAATTTCCGGTTCGGCAGTTTCCAGTTCTTCCGCAATCTGATTAATTACTCTAGCCGCTTCTATTAACTGGTACCCCCGTTTACGTTTTAAACTGAACCGGTCATTCATGTACTGCTCAATCGTCAGGTGAGTTGCCCGATACAGTTTTTCCTGCTGGATTTCCAACAAAGCATTTCCTACTTCCAGAAACGTTGTCAGGCCCCGTTCAATTACCACTTCCAGCTTAGCCAGCTTAGCCGCTTCTGATTCTGACAGTGGAGACAACCCATCGACTGATCCCTTCCCAAATCTTATACCGCTTAGCGTCTCTTCTGGATTTAGGATATCTGTTTCTATGGACAGTGCCTTGCTCAGAACCCCCCCTACCTGTTTCGAAAAGTCAATTTTTTTCTTAGCCATATCAGCTTGCTATTTGGCGGTGACACGAGGTAAAAGTTCGTCAATCAACTGCTCAAAATCTTTGGCTCCGTTGCTTGTTGAGTCGTACTCGAAAATGGATTTGTGATCAGCCGCGCTCTCCATTAAGCTAATGCTTTGACGAATCGATGTATTGAAGACAGGAAGTTTACTCTCTTCCAGTGCCTTTTGAATTTCAGCACCGTATTTTGTTCGTTCCCCAAACCTGTTTTTTAAGATTCCTGCCAATTCCAGACTTTGGTTAAAGTCCTTTTTTATCCGACCCGCTTGTTTAATAATCTGTGCCAAGCCGTGAAAAGCAAAATTCTCACCCTGTAACGGCACTATGTAATAGTGGGCTGCGCATAAAGCATTACGCGTCATGATCCCCAGGCTCGGTGGACAGTCGATGAGTACAAAATCATAGAACTTATTGGGATCCTTTTCGTACTCTTCTTCCAGCAGGTTTCGTAACGCAAAAAACTCGGCATCGGTGCTCAGGATGGCCTCAGAGCGAATCAAGTCAAGACTGGATGGTAAAACGCTGAACTGACTATCTTTTTTCTGACTCACCTCAACCACCTCTTCCCAGGTCGCATCACCCGTGAGCAGTTGCCCTACATGCCTGTGTTGCGCAGGAATACCAACGGCAAGTGTAAGATTAGCTTGCGGGTCAAGGTCAGCCATCAGTACGGAATAACCACGATTAGCAAGACCAGCCGCTAGATTGAACGTAATTGTAGTTTTTCCCGTACCTCCCTTATTGTTGAAAATGGCAATGACAATTGGCTTAGACATGGTCGTAAAGAACGGCGAATAAATGGTCAAATAAAAAGGCTGACGTGATTTTAAGCTCGTGAATTAAGCTATAGTACTCCTCGTTTCGCTATGGTGAATGTCGCAAATTTGCGACATTCACCATAGCGAAATCCGCGAGAGTCGTGTCTGCACAACCGTTTTAAATCATAGGTTGATGTCGCAAATTTGCGACATTGTCATTGACTGCCCACATGGTGACGATTTACGTCGACCACTGAAATCGGTGTCTGTTGCTGGGCAAACGTGGTGTTTACTTTGACGAAAGAGCTGGTCACCGACTCGGTAGGCCAGTTTCTCATGCTGCGGACGTACCCACTTTTTTTCGGATAGCTATCCCAGTGATAGGTTAGGCAATATCTCGTCTTATGATCCAGCAATTGTCACAGACCATGTTGTTGACAGTGGTACTTACATTGCTGATAGCTCTCAATAGGGAGATAGAATCTTGACGAATAACTCTAATGATTTGAGTCAGGTATATTAACAGTCGTTTTCGATACAGGAATATCTATTTTCTTGTCTATCAACGTCTTATTCCTGTTGATGTGGACAAAAAACTAGTGAGTGTCCACGTATGAAACATAATTACACCGTATCAAGAGTTAATAAGAGCTAAAGTTAACCGGTTAACCAGTAAATTTCTTTTGAGAATATAAAAATTCGGTTTGCGGAAAAGTACGATTTTCTTAATGTATAAAATACTGACTTTCAGACATTTATCTTCCAAATGTGGACAAAAAACTAGTGAGCGGCTTAAATCAATAGTAACGTGACTGATTTTTCTATTTTTTTCTTCGTTTTGTCCAACTTCAAAGTTCCTTCTTTCTTTTTTACTTTAGAAGCCTTTTTTTTCAAAATATTTGTGAATCATATATTATTTGTTATTTTGATATTTTAGTCTCTTGCGTAAATTTCTGATAATCAGTCAGTTATATAGGAAAAATTAAGCCAAATGTGGACAAAAAACTAGTCAAATGTGGACAAAAAACTAGTCAAGTGTGGACAAAACTTATCCACAATCGACCGCTAATGTGGACAAAAAACTAGTGAGGTAATTCTAAATGTGGACAAAAAACTAGTCAAGTGTGGACATGACCACAAATTTGTATATTTGTGGATAACTAGGCCCCGTTCTCGATGAAACGAAACCCCAGTAATCAGCTGACTCTGTTGAAATTGGACCCTAAAACGGAGATATTGTTTCAGGCAAATGCGCTAACGAATGCTTACTATGATATGAGTGCGCTCCAGAAAAACATTCTGTATATGGTGCAATCTCAAATCAAGAAAGATGATCCGGATGATAAGCGGTACATCATTCGTGTTAAGGACATTATGACTGTTACTGAGACGGTTAACCCTTATAAAAGTTTGCAGTTGGCAACGGAGGGGATGATGCAGAAGATTATGAACATTCCTGTGAACGGAAAATTATTACAGGTTGCTCCGTTTTCTTCGGTACTATACGATTACGGCAAAGGAACAATGACGTTTAAGATTGACTCTGATCTTCGTCCTTTCCTGTTCAACCTTGAGAATGGCCTGTTTACTACGTTTGGTAAAGAACCGGCTATGAATTTGCCGGGCAAATACTCTAAGCGCATTTACGAGATGCTTTCTTCTTGGAAGAAAGCGGGTCTGATGAAAATTTCTATACTTGAACTCAAGACAAGACTGCGACTTTATGATCCGGTAACAGAAATTGAGCAGTATGAAGACTGGCGTGATTTCAATAAGCGTGTCCTGATCCCGGCTGTTAAAGAAATTAATCACGAATCAGATCTGCACGTTGAGTACTTCACCCAGCGGGAAGGTAAGCGAATTGCCCACTTAAAATGGCTGATCAAGACGAAAGAAACGGTGGTGGTTGAAGCGCCACTAACTGTATCAGAACTCCATGAGCGATTACTAACCCAATTTAAGCTTCGGACTGATCAGATTGAGTTTATTCTGGCTCGTTTTGACCCTATGGTTATTAATAAGAAGCTTTATGAAATTCAGCTTCAAAACGCGAATAAGAAGATTTCTAACATTGGCGGCTACACGGCAAAGGTGTTTGGGGTTTTGTAGAAAGACCGTCTCTTCCAACTGGTTGATAGGTATTTGTGGCTATTGACTAAACTAAACCAGTTAGCAAACGGATTCAGTCGTAAGCGCTTAAGTACAATTTAAATTGCCTCATACCCTGTCCGATTGTGTTGAGAAACTTCATTTTATTCGCGCTTGATCTGTGAGTTAATTGTCGAAAATATGGCCTGTTAATGCCTGATTACCAGTTACTATTGCTTCTTGGGAGACTGATGAAAGGGGTTAAACTCGACAATCGGTAGAAAGGAATTCTAGTGGCATGCGTCCATTTTTTGTTAGGGCGAACTTGTTAAAATACAGTAAAAGAAGATTCTGTAAAGAGGGTTTCAACTTTTCATTAGTAACTTTATAGACTAAATCATTTATTACAAAATCAAATCGAAGAAGAAGTGCTGAATAACCTTCTCGTTTTGGAGTTTAATTTTCAATGAAATCGTTTACGTTGACGTTGGTCTGCAGCTTGCTACTGGCCTGTTCCGGCTTTGCTCAGCCTACACTACCTCGTGCCCCCTTGCCCAACGATTCCATCTTAACGGCTTTGGTTAATCAACTTGGCCGTTCTACGCTGGACACCACTCAAATCAACCTGATAAGTAAACTTAATGATCGTCTTTGTGCCATGAACCAGGCCGGTTTGGCTCTTCCCTGGCTCGAATCAGCAACTGAAAGCGCCCAACGAATCAATAAACCCTTGTATTGGGGACGTTTGTATTATCAGTATGGTCGCTACTACCATAACCTTTCTAACTATCCTAAAGCGTATCAGGCTTTTAACAAGGCAATTCCAGCACTCCAGCAAAGTGGAAACAGTCTCGAAGCACTAAAGGCAATGAACTACTTAAGCTTGGTTTATGGAGAGCGGGCTGAAGCCGTGAAGCAGATTGAGCAACTGAATAAAAATCTGGTCTACGCCGAAAAGACAAAAAATTACCGTGCGCTCTCGACCATCTACTCGTTCTTACACAAAATTCATTTAGATAGTGGGGATACAGCCAGAGCCTCCAGCGACTTACAGGCAATTCTGCGGATTGCCCGAACGTATAATGATCCTGGTGAGTGTTATTTAACTTATTCTTATTTAGCCGACAGGTACGAAAAAAAAGGAGAATACGCCAAAGCGCTTCCTTACCAGCAAAGAGCACGGTTGGACGCTCAGCAATCTTCCCAAAAAGATGACAAACCCGCTGGAAGTTATGTAATCGCAATTTGGGCAGTAGCCAATAATCTGTTCCACCAAGGTCGACTACAGGAAGCAGAACGAACGTTGGCTGAATCGTTCAAGGAATGCAAGCGGTTGGGCCTTCCTTTTTTCGATCTGGGATCATTGCTGTTAGCTCAACTCAGGGAACGACAGAACCGCTTAGATGAAGCCCATCATCATTGTCAACAAGTAATTAGCCACGCGCGAAAACGCAATCCCCATATGGTTATGGAGGGTCTGAAGGTTATGGTAAGCATTCAGAAAAGGCGCGGTCATTTTCAGGAAGCCCTAACTGCTTTTCAGGAGCTAAAATTGATCAATGATAGCCTCCAACGTATCAACACCCACAAAGCTATCGCCAACCTGGAAGCGAGGGTTGAGCTTCAGAAACAAACCCAGCACGTTGCCATTCTCCAGAAAGATGCCGCCATTCATCAACGGGAGATGACTCACAGTCGCCAACGACAACTGCTTTACGGGGCACTCTTGCTAACATTGCTGGTGCTGGCCCTGGACAGGAGATGGGCCACTAAAAATGCCCGTAAGGAGACCCAGCATCTTCGAGAAGTCAATGCGGTGAAGGATAAACTGTTCTCGGTCATCAGTCACGATTTACGTACCCCCGTTTTACATCTACGAGCCTCGACTAATCAACTAAGCCACCCTACGCTAGAATCCACGCACTTTTCCGAACAGTTGATGCGGCTTAGTCGAAATGTAAATGCTATCTATTCAACACTGGACAATTTACTGCAATGGTCTGCCTTCCAACAGGATTTACTGGTGACGCGGCCTGAAACAGTCGATCTGTCAGAACTGGTTGAGCAAGTGCTGGTACTTTTTGAGGGTATTATTCGCCAGAAGAAGTTAACCGTGTTGAGGGACGAAGAAGTGCTTCGAGCTAAAGTCGATGTCGTTCAAGCCCAGATTATGATACGGAACATTCTTCACAACGCGTTTAAATTCACACCAGTTGGTGGGGAAATTCAGATTAGTTATGAGTCGGGGAGCATTGAGTCTGTGCTTAGTATCAAGGATACTGGTATTGGGATGGACGAATGCAAGCCCTCGAATGCTATGCCTACAGCAGATAAAGGGACTGGACTGGGGTTGTTATTAACCCGTGAGTTTATCAAGCTTAATAATGGAAAGCTGGTTATCAGCAGCTTAGCTGGACAGGGAACTACTGTAAGGCTCTATTTCATGAAGCCGCAGGAAGAGACTACGTTAACCCTCGCCTAATGTTTATACTGGTCGACTGACTTGAATGTTCTGACACCGAGTCACTTAAATTTGATAGGACACAAATACGGGAATAATGCACTTTACACAAAGATTAGAATAGACTAATTTTCTTAAACTCTGTTGCTCGGCTCATTGCAGTACACTTACACTCCGTTGATTATCTGTTACTGTACACCATAGACTAGCGGTACAGACAGTTTTTACAACATCTCATGTCTCATTGGTTTACTTTCGTAGTAAAGTAGACTCAACCAAACTGAATAGTTTAGTTCTCAGATTTGGCACCCCGTTTTTTTAGAGCGAATTACCTTTCAATTATAAGAGACTATCTAAATTTTACGCAGAACGACGAGATTGATTTTTTGTCATCCTGACGACAAGAAGGATCTTCAAGTAAGGCTAATTTCTTGTACTATCCGAAGATCCTTCCTGTCGTCAGGATGACAAAATGACCTCAAAACAGAAATTTGGACAGTTTCTAACATTGTAAAAAACTATTCAACATCCGCCATATGTTGGGTTGGAAGACGGAATCAAACGTTTACGAAACTAAATTGGAACAACAAGATCATACGACGCTCCCTTCATTCCCGGCGCAACGTCTTGACAGGATTAGTCGTTGCGGCTTTCACCGATTGAACCGAGATCGTTAGCAACGCGACACTGGTTGCCAGCAAACCCGCTAACACGACCATCCACCACTCCGGCGTAATTCTATAGGCGAAACGTTCTAACCATCGGTTCAGACAATACATGGCGATTGGCGACGCGAGGACAATCGCAATGGCCATCTGCCTCAGGAAATCATTCGACAAAAGCATTACAATACTCCGGACAGATGCTCCCAGCACTTTGCGTACCCCAATTTCTTTCTGGCGCTGTTCGATGGCAAAAGTCATCATCGCCAGCAAACCCATGCACGCGATCAAAATGCTCAAACCGCAAAACCATAAGGTAAATTTCAGGGCTTTCTGATCGTCCCGGTAGAGTTTATCAAATTCCTGATCCGTAAACGTGTAAATCAGCGACTCGTGGGGGAACTGTTTCCGAAAGCTGGCCAATGTCGTTTCCAGAGCTTCTGAAACCTGACCCGAACGGGTTTCAATTAAAAAAGAAGCCTGATTCGGCAAATTGGTTCGAATAATCACCGGCGCTATCTTTTCGTGCAGATTCTGGTGATAGAAATCCCTCACCACCCCAATGATTTTTCCCTGATTGAACCGTTTGCCGACCACGGGTGAAGTCAGGCCGAACTGCTTTACGGCAGTTTCGTTAAGGACGACGTTGTCCTGATCCGAACGCAGCTGAGGATCGAACCAGCGGCCTTCACTAAAGTCAAACGGCATTACCTTATTGAGATCTTCATCGGCTGCGTAAGAAATGTACGCGGGCTGAAAATTCGCCGGACGACCGTCCCAGTCGATACCGCCCGAGGTTGTATAGCCGTTATCCACCACCGATGTCATATTCATTCGGACCACCTCCTTGATAGGGGATTGAGCCTGAAGATCTTGTTTCAGGAGCTGCAAACGCGATTCGAGCCGTTGGTGGTAAGCCTTCGATTCGTCAAAACTGGAAATAGTCACCTGTTCCCTCGGTACCTGTACAGTAAACAACTGACGGCGATCATAGCCCTTATGCTGGGTTTGCATGAACCAGAGCTGCCGGTATATACCAATGGTGCCCAGAATCATCACTACAGCCAATCCAAATTGGCTGGTCGTCAGAACCTGCCGGAATGAAGACGATTTTACCCGAAAAAAGACGCTACCTCGAAAAAGGTGGAGCGGATTGATCGAAGACAGCAGCAGAGCAGGATAAACACTGATCAGGAGCAGCATAGCTACCCAGCAGCCCAGCAAAAGACCAGCCGTATGCCATTCCATGGGATTGAATGAAAAGGTACGGTCTACAAATTGGTTGAAGGCGGGCAAACTGGCCGACACCAACACCTGAGCTAGTCCCAAAGCAAGGCCACTCGTCAGGATACATTCGGCGATGATCTGCCAGAATAGCTGTACGCGACTGGCACCGACTATTTTCCGGACACCAATTTCCTTCGAGCGTACACTAGTTCGGGCCACCGACAAATTCACGTAGTTGATACAGGCAGTAAGTAGCAGCAGGGTAGCCAGAAGTATGAAAATCGTTACGGTGGTACGATCACCGTGGGCAAAAGCAGAGACTTTAAATCCATTCTGAAAATGCAGTTCCTGCACTGGTAAAAGACCAGCCGTTAAATTTTTTTTGTCGCGATGAGCCTCATACAATTGGGTAATTTTCCGGGCGGTAAGCGCCACATTCGTGTGAGGTTGCAACCGGACAAAGGTGCGATGAGTCGGGTACAGCCAGTTATTGGCTTCGTCCCGTTTCAGTTGAGTATTGAGTGTGGAGACCAGAGGAAGGATAACTTCAAACTGAAAGCTGGAGTTGACGGGGTTGTCTTTGATAACGGCTTTTACAAGGTAATCAGTCGAATCAATGCGCACACGATGTCCCGCCACCTGAGTGAGCCCGAAAAGAGTTTTAGCTTTCGATTCAGTCAAGATTAGACTATGCGGATGAGCGGAGAACATCGCTAACGTTCCTTCCAGGACTTCGTATTGGAAAAGCTTGAACCAATTGTCATCAACGTAGGCAACATAGTCCTGGGTAAAGATTCGGTCACTGACCTGCAAATTGACCTCGTTGGGTTGAGATCGGGCCATCTGGGCAACCAGTTCAACCTCAGGAAATTGCCGGGTCATGGTAGCGGCCAGCGGATAAGGGCTGTGTTCCCAAAGAGTACTCTGCGTAATGTCGGTCTGCTCCTGATTGGTAACCAGAAACGTGCGATCAGCGTTGGGCTGGTACGCATCGAACCGTAGCTCATTTTGTATCCACATCATGATCAGCAGCACGGCGGTGATCGCAATAGTTAAGCTGCCAATCGTAATCAGGCTATAGAGCTTCTGATGCAGCAAATTGCGCCAGGCTATTTTAAAGTGATTGCGGATCATACGGGTAGGCTTTAGATAACGAACTGACTGCTAACTGCGAAGCTCAACTATTATACCAGAATCATTACCATGCACGCTGAGCAGGTAAGACGCATTTTACCTTACAGTGCTGTACGGAATCGGACAGCTGAATGTCCGAATTTGAAAGCAGCGGTCTGTCCTTTATTTACCCGTTACACCCGCGACAATATCAATCATTGGGAAGGATTGGCTAACGGTTGAGCAGCAGGTCTCGAATTACGATCGGAATGGGTGAGCGTACCAACCGAGGGCAAATGATAATCTATCGGAGCAGTCTGTGTGCTGGAAATGTGAACTGGAGTCTTAGGACAAGCCTGAAGGTGTTCTACTCCCTTGTCTTTGGTTATCATCCTGACCTCCCCTGCCTATCATAAGCATCAACGAACTCCGCTGGCAAACAATATCAATACACAAGTGGATAAACAAATACGCGCAGGCTGATGGTCAGCCTGAGTAAGTCCGTTTTCACCCAAACACGCCATGATCATTCTCAAACGGACGATTCAACATAAACACACGTGACTTTTCAGCCGTCTAGAATAAGCCAACCTACAACCCGGCAGAACCCAACAAACGAACGGGCCGACTGCTCGGGACAAAGAAACGTGTTAAGGCTTGTCTGAAAACACCCGACCAATCGAGTTGCCTATCAAGACTAAGTTGCCCTACTGACACAGGCTGAACCCTACTGAGTGACGAGTTGCTCAGTTTGCTGGAAGTCAACAGCGGACATGTTTGACTAGCCGGGTGAAAACAGGACGCTATCCGATTAAAATCAATCTATGAAGAAAACACTACTACTGAATTTACTAATGCTGTTGACAACCCATTCGATGCTATGGGCGCAGGGTCGTGACATTACCGGCATCGTAGGTATGGCGGACGCAAACGGCGGTTTTGCCGGGGCAACGGTCATCGTGAAAGGATCAACCACAGGTACCGTAACAGACGCAAACGGAGCGTACCGCCTGACGGTTCCCGCGTCGGCTACAGCGCTGCTGTTCTCAGCGGTAGGCATTCAAACCATTGAGGAGCCTATCGGTGGGCGAACAACAATCAACGTGCAACTGCAAACCGATACCCGGCAACTCAGCGAAGTTATCATTACGGCCATTGGTACGAAAGCTGAACGCGACAAGTTTGCCTCGTCTATCACCACGGTGGAGGGTAAGGCCATTGCTAAAACGGGCGAAACGAGCCTGTTGACGGGCCTGAGTGGTAAAGCCGCCGGGGTACTTATTACTCGCAACGGTGGCGACCCTGGCGCGGGTGCTTACATCCAGATCCGGGGGCAAAACACCATCAATGGCAATATTCAGCCCCTGTTTATCGTCGACGGGATGCCGGTCAGCAACGCCAGTGACAACCTCGGTACGGCTGCGGGTAATGGGATCGTTCAACAGTCGCGTATCAACGATATTAACCCCGAAGACATCGAAAGTCTGGAGGTGCTGAAAGGAGCGTCGGCGGCAGCGTTGTGGGGAACGCGGGCGGCCAACGGTGTGGTCGTGATCACCACGAAAAAAGGGCGAGATACGAACGGGAAGGTAAACATCACGTTCAAATCGACGGTTTCGTTCGACCGGGTGAACAAGATGCCCGCGCTGCAACAGACTTACGGGCAGGGCACGGGCGGGCTGTACGTACAGGGGCAGCGGAACAGTTTCGGCGACCGGATTGCCGACCGGACGGGTGGTTTGGACACCTACATCACCGATCCCACGGCGGCAGGTTATCAGGGGTTCGTTACGTTTCCCGACGGCAGCCAGCGGTACGCCATTGCGTCGGGGACAGCGGCCAGTCCGCATGGGGGCAAGAACGCCCGCGACACCTACGACCACACCACCGATGCGTTCCAGACGGGTCATTTCACGGACAACAGCATCAACATCAGCGGGGGCAACAGCCGGTCGAACTTTCTAATCAGTTACGGTAACCTCAATCAGGAGGGAGTTATCAAAGCGTACAGCAATTATCAGCGGAATACGGCTCGCATCAGCGTATCGAGTCAATTTACCGACTGGTTTCGGGCGTCGGCCAACGTGGGCTATACCAAAACCTATTCATCACGGACGCAGGAGGGTGATAACGTCGATGGGATTATGCTGGGTGCCTTGCGGACCCCGCCCGATTTTGACAACGGCTATTATACCGGCACATACACCAACCCAACCGGGCAGGTATTCAACAATGCACACGTTTCGTACCGTAATCCGCTGGGTAAGGATCTGAGCACCATCTATTCCAATCCCATCTGGACGATCAATAACAACCGCAACACCAGCGATGTCGACCGGCTGATCGGTAATCTGGAACTGGACATTACACCCGTGTCGTGGCTGACCATAACGGGTCGCACGGGGATCGATAATTTTACGGATAGCCGGCTGGAGCGTTTCGCCCGTAATTCGGCCCTGCAACTGAACGGTTACCTATCGAAAAACTGGATCACCGAGAAGCAGTTCAACACCGACGTGTTTGCCAGCGCCAACAAGACATTCAGTAACAATTTTAGTGGGTCATTGCTGGTAGGCGTCAATTACAACAGCCGCCGACGGGCCACGCTATCGGATGCCATCACGAACCTGATCGTACCAACGGCCCCCGACATTCTGACCAACGCGCTGAACTCGAACCTAACGGCGGGAAACTATAATTCGCTCATTCGCACGTATGCTTACTACGCCCAGGCGGAGGTTCAGGCGTACAATCAATTGTTTCTGACGCTGACGGGCCGTAGTGAGAGCGCGTCAACGTTTGGCGCTAAAACGGACCCTAGTTTCTTTTTCCCCTCGGCCGCACTGGCCTGGCAGTTCAGCAAACTGGGTGCGCTTGAGAACAGTTCGTGGCTTAGTTTCGGTAAACTGCGGCTCACGTGGGGGCAGGTTGGTATTCAACCACAACCCTACCTGAACTTCACAACCTTCGGTCCAGCCGGGTATGCGGATATGTTTACACGGGGCCTGACGGGAACGAGCGCGCTTTATGGTGGGGGCTACATTCGCAGCAGCGTAGCGGGCAACGATTTCCTCCGTCCGGAACGCAAAACCGAAGCCGAGATTGGCGTTGATCTGCGCTTTTTCAAGAACCGGTTCAGCCTCTCCGCGACCGCCTACAGCAACTACACCCGCGACGTGATTTTATCGCTGAACGTACCGAACGAAACCGGCTATACCATCCGGAACACCAACGCGGCCGAACTCTCAAATAAAGGGCTGGAACTGGAAGCAAGCGCCGACCTGATTCCACGTGGGGATTTTCGCTGGAACCTGTCCGCCAATTATTCGATGAACCGCAACAACGTGGTGTCGCTGGCGGGAGCATCCGTTTATACCCTGCCCGATAGCTACATGCAGAATTCGTCGCTGATACCGGGGCAGCCATTCGGTATTTTTTACTCCACCGATTTCCGCAAAGATGAGTCGGGGAAGTACATACTGGATGCCAACGGGTTTCCGCAGGCGGGCATCAGTAATGAAATCATCGGTAACCCAAATCCCACCTGGCGGGGTGGGCTGGGCAGCACATTCGGTTACAAAGGACTATCGCTGTACGTGCTGTTCGACCGGGTAGCGGGGAACGATTTTTTCAATGGTACGCGGGGGTCGCTTTACAATTTTGGCGTTCACGCCGACCAGGGATACACGGTAGTGGCCCCGGCTGGTGGGCTGAAGGATGTCAACGGCAACACGATTGCGGCTGGCACGGCCTTTCAGGGACAGATTCGGGATTTTGGGGCCGGTCCGGTCGCCATCAATCAGGCATGGTGGCAGGGGCGGGGTTCA
>NZ_JAAGNZ010000010.1 GCF_010747415.1 Spirosoma agri
TTCGACCCGTTGGTCGAAGCGTTGTAGCGATAGCTTGTGAAGCCTGCCCGGCAAAAGTAGAGAATCGAGAACCACGTCGGTTTGTCGATCTTACTCACTGTTGGTTGGTGATTACCCTACTTTTTCTAGGGAGCCTATCAAATAACAACCCAATCGGCGTTCATCGTTCCCGATTAATAAACTTTTTTTGAGTATTATCTAACGGGCTGACTGTCTGACTACTTACGTTTGCGGGCGGATTTTCATCACTGTTGAGCCCACAAAACGCACAGGGAAGCAACCCGTGGAAACCGGGTAGGGTTCCTTTATCGCAAAAAAAAGATTGGGATTTATCTACATCGTTCGGTTAACCGACTGAGGTGTCGGATCAATGCTCGACCAGCCCATTATGAGTCACACCAATCCTTGACACTGAAGCAAGGCGGGTCGATTCGATTCGGTAGTTTCTACCCAATGCTACTAGTATCGTACGCGTCTTTAGCGTATGTTTTCCATTCCGGGGTAGCGGTTGAACTAGGTTGGTCCAGCCAGCCATTTTCCGAGCAAAACCACCTGATGGGTTGAGCGCAGGACACATTGTGACTGTCTTGCGATCAACCTGTTTTTCGTAAAGAGGCTGAATAGTTCTATATATCGGGAAAAGTCGATATCTTTGCCACATGGAACAGGTTGACATCTTCAAAGCGCTGTCCAACAAGACGCGGCTGCAAATGCTGGAATGGCTGAAAGAGCCCGAAATCAACTTTCCGGGTCAGAAAGAATACGGATATGAACAGGGCGTCTGTGTCGGACAATTACAGGCGAAGGCCAACCTCACCCAGTCAACCGTTTCCGAATACCTCTCAATCCTGCAACGGGCCGGACTTGTTCAGGCGACCCGCAAGGGGCAATGGACCTATTACAGGCGTGATGAAGCGGCCTTTGAGCGGTTAAGTAAACTTATTTCTTCATCGTTATAATACAACCACAAAAAAATGAATACTCAACGTTTGTTCAGTCCCTTTCAGTTAAAAACACTGAACCTAAGGAACCGTATTGTCATGGCGCCGATGACGCGATCGTTTTCGCCCGATGGGATTCCCACCGAACAGGTAGCCGCTTATTATCAGAAGAGAGCGGAAGGGGAAGTAGGCCTGATTCTGTCAGAGGGTACTGTCATCGACCGACCTTCGGCTTCCAATGATGCCAACGTACCGCATTTCTATGGTCAGCAGGCGATGGCGGGCTGGAAGCATGTTATTGATGAAGTCCATGCGAAAGGCGGGCAGATGGGACCGCAGATCTGGCACATGGGCATTATGGACAATCACCGGTCGGGATGGGTGCCACCTGTTCCTTTCGAAGGACCGTCGGGGCTCAACCGACCCGGTTTTACCAATGGCTCGACCATGTCTCAAAAGGACATCGATGACACGATCCTGGCCTTTGGCAAAGCCGCAGCCGATGCCAAAGCAGCGGGGTTCGATTGTGTTGAACTTCACGGGGCGCATGGTTATCTGATCGACCAGTTCTTTTGGGATGCCACCAATTTGCGTACTGACAGTTATGGCGGTAAAACCCTGGCCGAGCGTACCCGCTTTGCTACGGATGTGATACAGGAAGTCCGGAAACAGGTCGGCGAAGATTTTGCCGTGATCATCCGGCTGTCGCAGTTTAAACCCGCTGAATACACCCATAAGCTAGCCAAAACACCGCAGGAAATGGAAGCCTGGCTTCAGCCGCTGGTGGACGCTGGTGTTGACGTGCTGCACTGCTCACAACGTCGTTTCTGGGAACCCGAATTCGACGATTCTGATCTCAACTTTGCGGGTTGGGCTAAAAAGTTGACCGGCAAAACCACCATCACGGTGGGTTCTGTGGGCCTGACGGGTGAATTTTTCGGGGCTTTTGCGGGCGAAAGTTCCCAGCCAGCCTCCCTCGACGAGCTGAACAGACGGATGGACCGGGGCGATTTTGACCTGGTAGCCGTGGGCAGACCGATCTTGGCAGACCCTAATTGGGTAACCAAAATACGAACAGGCCGCACCGACGAGCTGAAAGGCTTCACCAAGGAGGCTTTCGCGGAACTGGTACTCGATTAAGGGCATGCCAAATCACGCGTGGCTCGTTCGCCACCAGTACAGAAAAAGCTCCTGACGGGGCTTTTTCCGTTTACCGGTTTTCCCGCTTGTGGTTGGCAGTAACCAGAACTGACTTTGTTTCGAAACGCCCGTAGATGCGACATTTACGGTTGACTCCGGCAGCCAGGTCAGTACCATTGTCTAATTACATTGACCATATTGTTGATTTAGTGCGAAATATGTCAGATTTTTAGGACAAATCGTACCTCCTCATGATCACGAATCAAGAAGTCATTGATTTCTTAAGCGCTAAGGCAGCCCTCTCCCTGGCAGCGATCGAAAAAGAAGCAAATCTGTCGGCCAGTACGCTTACCAAGGCAATCTCCGGTCAGCGGGTACTCAACAGCAAACACCTCCAAGCCCTGGAACCGGTCCTTATTCAATATGGATTGAATGAATACAAAAACCGGAAAGCGCGCGTTATCTCCATCGTCAATCACAAGGGCGGTGTTGGCAAAACCACCACGACGATCAATTTTGGCCGGGCGCTTAATTTACTCGGCTACCGAATCCTGATGATCGACATGGATTCTCAGGGGAACCTCTCGCAGAGCCTGGGGGTCGACAGCCCCGAACAGCAGCTGTTAGAGTCACTTGTTCATAACCAGCCGCTTCCCATCACGGCCATCAGCCCCAACTTCGATTTGGTCCCGAGCAATCTTCAGCTAGCCAAGTATGAGCGTGATTTAACGCATTCGCCAAGTGGAGCCCTTCGGCTCAAAACAGCCCTCAATGCGGTCCTGAGTCAATACGATTTCATTCTCATTGACTGCCCGCCCGCCCTCAACATCTTCACGAATTCAGCCCTGATCGCGTCTACGTCCGCTCTTGTTGTCCTCGAACCGGAGACATCCGCCGTGAAAGGGGTCAATAATCTGTTTGAACTGATCGAGGAAATTCGCCAGTTTTTCAACGAACGCTTAGCGATCGATGGCATTTTGATGACGCGCGTGGATCGCCGGTTGTTATTGCATAAAGAGATCATTCAATCTGTCCGGAAGGATTTGGCCGCCTTCACCGTTTTCACGACGGAGATTCGACTCAATGCTGCCCTGAAGGAATCACAGTACGCGCAGGAAGACATATTCCGCTACAATAATTCCTCGCCGGGTGCCCAGGATTACAAACAACTGGCTGCTGAATACCTGGCCATTCACGCTCATTAAGCTACCGACCACGAATGAAAAAGCGATTCGATCAAATTGGGCCGAAAACATTAATCCGTAAAGAGGCCGGGTCATTGGTCCAGCAGGAAGAAATAAAGGGGCTCATCAAAATACTTCCCGAATTTGAGGCTCTCATTCCACCGCTGCTGAGCGAAGAGTATGCTCAGTTGGCACTCAATGTGCAGAAAGAAGGGTGCCGGGAACCGCTGCTTATCTGGCACACGACCCAAGCAACGCTCGATGGATCCGACGATTTATCGCCGGCCTATGTATTGATCGACGGGCACAACCGCTATGCCATTTGCCAGACCTTTCATCTGGATTTCAAAATTTTACTCCGTGAGTTTCCGGGCAAAGAGAATGTCCGGGATTTCATGATCGATAATCAACTGGGAAGACGAAATTTAACGCCTGAACAAACCGCCTACTTACGTGGCTTGCGCTACTTACAAACTAAACGACAGACCGGTCGTCCCGCTAGTTCAACTGAACACGAACTGGTAGATAGCCCACCGGCAATTGATCTAACAACCGATTCGCCAAAAACAGCGAATCGTACTGAAACTACGTTGGCGAAGCAGTTCAATGTTAGTGCCAAAACGATTCGGCTGGATGCCAGCTACGCTAAAGGTCTTGATAAACTGGCCGAGCCACTGAAAAAACAGGTCTTAAGTCGTCAGGTAAAACTTGGTAAGGGGCTCCTCATTCGATTGGGTGACCTACCGCAGCCGGTTCCTCCCGTAGAATCAGTTGATCAACTCAATCGTCTGCTTGCAGAACCGCCAACACCGAACGGCGAGCCTTATACACAGCCTGTTATACCAGAAAAAACGCAGGAGCACATTACTCAGGTACTACAGCTGGCAGCCAATCTGAACGATCCAGACGCTGATATCAGGGCTACCTGTTTGCAGTTAATCGATCAATTACAACGTATCGTATCACGTATGGATCAATGAGAGAAACGGAGCCCGGCGATAATGTGGTAAAATTTACCACATTATCGCCGGGCTTTCCAAATCGTGTCTTTCATAGATTGTCCGATTTTTTGTTTCGAGATCATCTTTGTCTTTCCCTACGTAAAATTTAGACAGCCTCTTATCGATTAGCAAAAACAGCCTCGTACTTAATGTGGTAAAATTTACCACATTAAGTACGAGGCTGTCGACGTTTTGTCTTTCGTTGACCAGTACAGGCGGTAGCGCAATTAATGTGGTAAAATTTACCACATTAATTGCGGGCCTCCAGAATCGTGCTCTTGTTATTTGGGAAAAACAGTGTTGCGATTAATGTGGTAAAATTTACCACATTAATCGCCGGGCTTTCCAAATCGTGCCTCTTGCTAACTGGTAAAAGTGATGTACTCATAAATGTGGTAAAATTTACCACATTTATGACGGGCTTTCGGAATCGTGGTCTTGCTGTTCAGTACAACGGTATCGTCGTTAATGTGGTAAATTTTACCACATTTATGAGTAAGCGCTCAAGCCGGATAATCAGTCGAACTGAAGTAGGAGCTATCGGCAGGAATCCCTGGAGATAAATAGCTGGTTTACAGTACCAATAACCCATATTCCCGCCAGTCGGACCAGCCTTCGGTCTGTTGAAACGCGACGAAACTGCCCAACCCAGCCTGCTCAAAAGCAGCTCCTACCTGTTGGATGGTTAGGGGCGTTGTTGCTTTCAGGCTAAGCTGGGGCCATTGTTGAACCACCCATTGACCCAGTGTCAGGGGTAGGTCCATCACCAGATCATCCTGCCGCCGGGCAAACGTCAGTTCGGCCTGCGGCACCGCGCGAACCCGTTGGGATGACCGCCGTTCCCGCCGTGGTTCTACCATCGATAGCGTCGGCGCGTGACCTGGCCAGACCACCAGCGCGTGGCTGCGCACTACGTCGTCGGTGGTGTCGGCGATGGCCTCTTCAATGTAATCGGGCGGCACAGTAGTAGGTGGCACCCGAAACGTGAACCAACTGGCCAATGGACTGTCCAGCCCTACGCCGTGCATGTAATTGAATAATGATCGGCGCAATCCCTCGGCAAACCGGTCATGATCGGCCCCCAGCGGATCGGCGTGGTCCAGATCATTATCGGCGAAGAGACCATCGGCGGGACCTATGCGCTGCACGTCGAAACCAGCCGGGTGAAGGCCCACGGGACTATGAGCGGTCATGGCGAATCGATGCCAGAAGCCGGATTGTACCGCGCCGATGGCAAACAACTGGCGCACCATTTCCAGTGAGTCGATGGTCTCCTGGGTAGTCTGCGTCGGAAAACCATACATCAGATACGCATGGACCATGATACCCGCCGTGGTGAAATGGTCGGCCACGCGGGCCACCTGAGCGACCGTCACCCCTTTCTTCATTCGCTCCAGCAAGCGATCCGAAGCCACTTCCAGCCCACCCGAAACGGCAATACAACCGGACAGTTTGAGCAGTTGGCACAAGTCAGCCGTAAAAGCTTTCTCGAAACGGATGTTGGTCCACCAGACAACCGTCAGCCCCCGGCGCAGAATTTCCAGCGCTACGTCCCGCATCAGGGCCGGTGGAGCGGCTTCGTCCACAAAATGGAATCCGTTTTGTCCCGTCTGTGCCATAATGGTTTCGATCCGGTCGCAGAGCAGCCCAGCGGTTAGGGGTTCGTAGCGGGCAATATAATCGAGTGATATGTCGCAGAACGAGCATTTTCCCCAGTAGCAGCCGTGGGCCAGGGTGAGTTTATTCCAGCGGCCATCGCTCCACAGCCGATGCATGGGGTTGGTCACCTCGATCACCGACAGATAGTCGTTGAGCGGCAAATCGGCGTAATCGGGTGTGCCGGTGTCGCGCTGGGCTACATCCCGGTCGGTAGCACCGTTCTGGTACACCACCTGCCCGTCAACTCGCATGAATGTCCGCTTCAGGAAGGCCGCCTGCCGGTGACCGCGCAAATGGTCGATTAGGGAGCGCAGTGGGGCTTCTCCGTCGTCCAGACTTACAAAGTCCACGTAATCGAACAGCCGCGGTTCCCGCAGACTACGAAGCTCGGTATTGGCATACCCACCGCCCAGCACTACCCGAACCGTTGGATAGTGTTGCTTCAAATGCCGCCCGCATAGTAAGGCCCCGAACAGATTTCCCGGAAAGGGCACGGTCAGGCAAACCACGTCGGGTTGAAACTGAACCATTTTCTGGTCCAGCAGACGCAGTAGCGTTTGACCGACCAGGGTATCGGGTGCCGTCAGTGCCGCCTGTAGTTCGTCAAAATGCGTAGCACTTCTGCCAAGGCGCTCGGCGTATCGGCTAAAGCCAAAGTGAGGGTCAATAGCTTCCGCCAATAGATCGCCAATATCCTCCAGATAGAGGGTTGCCAGATGCCGTGCTTTATCATGGAGACCCATGGTTCCGAAAGCCCAATCCAGTTCATCGACTTCGGCAAAGCGGGAGGCTTCGGGCAGGTAGCTCCGGTCGGCAATGGCGTGGGCAAGGGTAGGGTTTCGGTGCTGCAAAAACCGGATTGTCGGCTCAATCGTGGCTATATAATCGGCCTGTAGTCGCAGGATTCGCTGGCTGTTCTGGCTCAGATTCCCCACCGTGGACGCGGTGGCAAACAGGGCCGCCATTCCCTGGGTCGAGAAAAGGCTCAGAATCGTTTCGATACCCAGGTCTGCCTGATTAGCCACCACCGAACCACCATCAGCAAGAGCCAGCGTGTTCAGGTAGCCTTTCAGGTAGGCGGTAGCGGGGTAGGGTGTATTGAGTTGGGTAAATGGCGGAGTCAGCAGCAGCAGGCGGGTGGTCATGAGCGTCTCGTAGATTGGCATTCCAGGCGTAAAGGAACAACTCCCCAACGAATACGACCGGCATATCATTCCAGCAGGCAGGTTGATCCCTGTACGGGTACAGATACACGAAAGCAGAAGGGTTCGATTCGACTTCCTTCAACTCAATGGGCGATTGCGGTATCTTTTTTTCTTAGCCGTTGACTTTTCAGTACGTGCCGGGACTTAGTTCTGGCACTTCGGGTAAACGAACGGAAACCGGCACCAGGCACCTTTTCCGGGTAAGTCGCCCTATATGATGCCTTTGTTCAACGTCTGTCGGTTTGTCCGCTCCAGAAACAGGTCGGCAACTACCTCACGACCCAGTACTCAATCGACCTGCTACAGAAAATGAATCCTGCTGGTGGGAACCCTACTGGAACGACAAGTCGTAACGCGGCCTGTGTCGTATCTTTCCGGGCGTAAGCCCGATATTCGTGTCGTATGAAACTAAGTAAAAAAATAAGACAGTTCCTCATTGAACCGCTGCAAGCGCAATTCCAGCAGCAAATCCAACAAGTGCAGGACCAGCTTAGCCAGGCTAAAGCCGATAACGCGGCTACAAAATTAGTGATGGGGGCCGCGCTGGCCAAACTGGTGAAGCAGGCTACATCCATACAGGAAGCGGAATTTAAGGTGTTCTCCCAGTTTGGGGATGACGGCATTATTCAGTACCTGATCAATCACGTCAAACCGCGCGTGGATACGTTTGTTGAGTTTGGCGTTGAAGATTACGAAGAGGCCAATACCCGCTTCCTGATGATGAACAACAACTGGAAAGGGTTGATCATCGATGGTTCGCCAACCTTTATCAATTACATCAAGACGCGGACGTTTTTCTGGCGCTACAGCCTGAAAGCCGTTGCGAGTTTCATCACGGCCGAAAACATTAATCAACTGCTGATTGACAATGGCATTGTTGGCCCGATCGGATTACTTAGTATCGACATCGACGGGAACGATTACTGGGTGTGGAAAGCCATCACGGCGGTCGAAGCCGACATCGTGGTGATCGAATACAATAGTTTGTTCGGATCCGAGCGAGCGCTCACGGCCCCGTACAGACCTGACTTCAGGCGGGAGAAAGCGCATTATTCGTA
Source organism: Spirosoma agri (assembly GCF_010747415.1). Taxonomy (NCBI): domain Bacteria; kingdom Pseudomonadati; phylum Bacteroidota; class Cytophagia; order Cytophagales; family Cytophagaceae; genus Spirosoma; species Spirosoma agri. The sequence continues at coordinate 8,189 of NZ_JAAGNZ010000010.1, forward strand.
CCTGTATTTTGGCGCTTCGCTCCCTGCATTATGTGATCTGGCGATCGAAAAAGGTTATGCCTTCGTGGGCTGCAATCAGGCGGGGAATAATGCGTATTTCGTGAAGAAAGAGAAGTTGAACGGCTTGCCCGCCTTGTCCGTCGAAGAGGGGTATGTGTACTCCCGTTTTCGGGAAAACCGAAATCAGGAAGGAGTTATGTGCTTTTTAGATGGCGCCGAACGAAGCGCCCTGATCGAAGGGCTTCCCGTCATCAACACCAGAACAAACCGGGAAGAGTACCTGTAAGTTGCGGTCTGCTCTTTACTGAATTGTCACGCACGATCCCTGCGCCCGCCCTAGGAATTTTGTTCAAACGGAGCGGTGTTTTCGTTTTTCGTTTCGATACGCCGTATCTCCAAGATACGGCGTATCGAAACGAAAAACGAAAACACCGAACATCCTCTTTTTCAGGTCACCCGTTTACCAAACGACTATTCGATCCGTCTCGGGCTTGTACATTTTATCCCCCGGTTGTACGCCAAAGGCGTTGTAAAACGGGGTGAAGTTCATCAGCGGACCATTGACCCGCCACTTGGCCGGAGAGTGCGGGTTGGTGTTTACGTACATGCCCATGAACGCATCCCGGGTTTTCACGCGCCAGATTCGGGCTATCGAGATAAAGAACCGCTGATCAGGGGTAAAGCCATCCAGTTTCGTCATGCTCTTGCCCTGCTCGGTCAATTTAAACGCGTCGTACGCAATGGCAACGCCCGCAATATCGGCCGTGTTTTCGCCCACGGTCAAGGCCCCCTTTACGTGCACCGAATCCAGTACGGTAAACGAATTGTACTGGTTGATCACCTGCTGGGTTCTGGCTTTGAATTTGGCATAATCAGCTTTGGTCCACCAGTTGGTTACGTTGCCGTCTTTGTCGTATTGAGCACCCTGATCATCGAACGAGTGCGTTATTTCATGGCCAATTACCATACCAATGCCCCCGTAGTTCAGCGCATCATCGGCATTGACATCGAAATAAGGCGATTGCAGGATACCAGCCGGAAAAACGATTTCATTCAGCGGAGGATTGTTATATGCCGTTACCGTAGGCGGAGTCGTATGCCATTCGGCGCGGTCGACCCGCTGGCCCACCTTAGCCAGGTTGTAATCGTATTCATTCTTCGTAGCTGCCAACCGGTTTCCGAAGTAGTCATCTCGCCGTACCGCTACCGTCGAGTAATCGCGCCACTTATCGGGGTAACCAATCTTCTGGTTGAAGGCGTACAGTTTTTCTTTGGCTTTCGTCTTGGTGGAATCGCTCATCCAGTCGAGCTTGTTGATCCGCGCTTCGAAGGCTGTCTTGAGGTTATCGACCAGGGCAGCGATGCGCTTTCTGGCCGCTTCGGGGAAATATTTTTTTACGTACAACTGAGCCAGGGCATCGCCCAGCGAACCATCGACCGCCTGCGTCATTTCTTCGGCCCGTGTTTTCTTGACCGCCTGCCCGGTCAGAATTTTTGCGTAGTTAAACGACGCATCCACAAACGGCTGGCTCAGAAAATTGGCATAGTTTGTCAGTGCATGGGCGGTCAAATACACTTGCCAATCCCGGATAGGAACCGATGTCAGTATCGAGTTCAGCTGGTCGTAATAAGCCGGTTGCCCTACATTGACCGAATCCGCCTTCACGCCCAAATCACCGAGCAGGGTGGTCCACCGTAAAGCAGGCTGTTTTGCGGACAGATCAGCGACAGCCATCTTGTTGTAGTTCGCCTTGACATCTCGGCGTTCTATATTGGTTTTATGGGCACGGGCTAACTGGTTTTCGATGTCATAGACGAGGGCTGCGTTTTTCCGGGCGGTCGCGGGTTCAGTACCGATCAATTCGAACAGGCGGGTGAGGTAGTTGCGGTAGGCGTTTTGAATGGCGCGGGTCGAGGAATCGGTCTTAACATAATAATCCCGTTCGGGCAAGCCAATGCCGGTCTGACTGAATTGAGCAATGTTGATCGTACTCCGTTTATTGTCGGGGCCTACGTAGAAGCCTAAAATAGACCGATCACCAACTTTTTGTTCGTCAGCCACGACGGTCAACAACGACGGCACATCCGTCACCGCATTGATGCGGGTGAGCAGGGGCTTGATGGGTTCGTACCCGCGTTTGTTGATCGCGGCTGTGTCCATACCTGAAGCATAAAAATCGCCTACTTTCTGTTCGATGCTCCCGGCCGCATTCCGACTGGTCGAAACGCTGTCCAGAATCGCCTGCAACCGGATGCGCTGGGGGTAATTTAAGAACGAGTATGATCCTACTCCGGTCTGACTGTCGGGTATCCGGACAGTATCATTCCAGATACCGTTAGCGTAGGCAAAGAAATCATTCCCCGGCTTTTTGGTCGCGTCGATCCCGGTCAGGACTACGCGTTTGGTGTTCGGAACTGAAGCGCGCTGACAGGCTCCTGCCATAAACAACGCCAGTGAGAAATAAAGTACTTTTTGCATGGGTTGAACTGAATAGGGATTGGTCGATGGTGATTGCTGTGCATCAGCTCGCGCCCGTCAACAGCAACGCTAAACGAGTTACGTGACGTTGACGGGGTAGAGCCTAACCGCAAATGAGCCTACAAGCGTTCTGTAGAGTTGCTGTTTCGCGGGCACTTCCAAAGCTAGTCAATAAGGCCCACGGTTGCTAACAAACCACCGGTTGCCTGGTGTTCAGCGAGAGTCTATCGCGTGATTTTCACCAAGATTTGATCAGGGTTCACGCTGAAGTTAATCGGTCACCGCTCGTGGTTTCACCAATACAGGCTGTTTGCTTGGACACCGAACGCAGGGGAAGAATAGCGGATAGGACAGAAACTTGCCGGAATCTAAGCCCTACATTACCCGGGAGGGAGTCTGACCATTAATAAATCCACGCTAGAACGCTACCAACATGAGGAGTAGCGGATTGGACTGGGCTAAGTGCCAAAACGCGCATCAATTTTTAGAGGCAAACTCACTAAGTAAAGCACTAGTCAGAGGCTGAGGATTTTTATTCCCTTCATCGAATGGACGTTTTTTAGGTCGTTCACACGATGAAGGGGGTACATGAACTGCACCTGGCAAGGCTGCGAAACACCGCGCTAATCGATTCATCAGCGAACCGGCGTTAACCTCAATAGTGCCTGGCCTTGCGGTCGCTTACTGCTGATCGATCGGCCATTTGTAGGGCTTTAGCTGCCGGGCACACCAAAGATCGAGGGTCGCGATGGCAACGACGGCGACCAGTGAAACACCAACCGCTTTTCGGGTGGCGGCATTGTTCTGGTAGGTCAAGCCCAGTGCTCCCATGTTCAGGGCATCACCCCCCACACGCGCCCAAAGCCAGGGGGGTGCGGGCTTGTTCGGCGCCAGAATACCCACCCCAGCCACGAATTCACGCAGGCCGAACACCCGGATAATGCCCGTATGTGGGGTGCCTAAAACCCGCGCCAGGGGGCGGGGGGCCAGCATCTCAACCAGGCCCAGACCGATGCTAAACCAGCCCAGCCCGCGGGCAACTTTGTCTTCATTCATTGCTTTATGTCAATTATCGTGAGTCTTACCGTGTCCTTTACGTAGGGTTTGTTACCTGCCTGATCGATCATTAATTGAGTGCCGACTGATTCAGCGAAGTCTGGCCATTTGCCCGGTGACCAGTGCACATCATCACTGCCTGTTCGTTTTATCGGCCTCTGTACACGTACCAGCGACGCTTACTCCTGGCTTGGGCTTATCCGCACCACGATCGATTTAGAGATAGGCGTATGGCTCTTCTCAGCCATTTGATCGATGGGTACCAAGACGTTGGTTTCCGGAAAGTAAGCCGCCAAGCAACCACGGGGTATGTCATAAGGCACTACCAGAAATCGATGGGCCGTTCGCGTTACCCCATCATACCGGCTGTGCAGATCAACCGCTTGTCTGGCCTGTAAACCAAGATTCGCAATATCGTCGGCATGCATGAAAACGACTCGCCGTTCGTTGTGGACGCCCCGGTATCGATCGGCGTTTTTGTAGACGGTCGTATTGAACTGGTCGTGGCTGCGAATGGTCATCAGCAACAGTTCACCCGTTTGCAGGTCATGGGGCGTGGGGGCGTTGATCGTGAAATGCGCCTTTCCGTCACTGGTTTTTGCAAACTCCCGCTTGCGGGGACCGTTGGGCAAGTAGAATCCCCCCGGCTGCCGCACCTTCTTGTTGTAGTCGGCAAAGCCTTCGATAGTTTTGCCAATCAGCTCCCGAATTTTATCGTAATCACCCATCAGGCTATCCCAGTCGACCGTTGATTTCCCGTTCAGGGTTGCTTTAGCGAGCTGGCAGATAATGGCTACTTCACTTTTCAGATGGGGCGAAACCGCATCCAGAATACCATGGGACTGAGCTACCACACCGGTGGTGCTTTCACAACTGATAAACTGCGGCCCCGATGCCTGAACGTCGTGATCCGTGCGGCCCAGGCAGGGGAGAATCAAGGCCGTTTCACCATGAATCAAGTGACTACGGTTGAGCTTGGTCGATACGTGCACGGTCAGTTTGCAGTTGCGCAGCGCTTCACCCGTGTAATTGGTATCTGACACGGCCATGGCAAAATTACCGCCCAGGCCAAAGAAGACGCTGGCCTTGCCTTCGTGCATGGCTTTCACCGAAGCCACCGCGTCATAACCATTGTCCTGGGGCGGGGAAAAGTGAAATACTCTTTCCAGGGCTTCCAGCAATTCTGGTTTGGGTTTTTCCCAGACTCCCATCGTGCGGTCACCCTGTACGTTGCTGTGTCCGCGAATGGGGCTAGCTCCTCCTCCTTTGATCCCGATACTCCCTTTCAGCAGCAGCAAATTGATAAGCTCCTGAATGGTGGCCACGCCGTTTTTGTGCTGCGTAAGGCCCATGGCCCAGACGATCACCAGCTTGGGGGTGTACTTAAACTGATCGACGGCTTCCTGAATCTGGGCGACGCTCAGGCCGCACTGGGCAGCTAACTCGTTGAGATCAAACTGGTCCAGGCTTTTCACGAACGCTTCATAACCCGATGTGTGGGTCGCGATGAATGATTGGTCGAGGACTTTACCCGGTGTTTTCTTTTCTTCCTCCAGCAGTAGCTTGCACATGGCTTTCAGCAACGCCAGATCCGAATTGATGCGAACCTGTAGAAAGACGTCAGCCAGTTTTTCGCCACCGAGTAGCATGTCGCGTGGACTTTGGGGGTATTTGAAGGCCAGCAGACCGGCTTCATGCAACGGATTGACGGCAATGATCTTACCACCCTTGCGCTTCATCTCTTCCAGGGGCGTCAGCATCCGGGGGGCTGTCGTACCTGGGTTCTGGCCCATGATCATCACCACGTCAGCGGTTTCGTAATCCTCGTAGGTTACCGTTGCCTTCCCCAATCCGAGCGTTTCGGTCAGGGCGACGGTAGTCGATTCATGGCACATGTTGGAACAGTCGGGCATGTTGTTGGTGCCAAACATCTTGACGAAGAGCTGATAGACAAAAGCGGCTTCGTTGCTGGCGCGGCCCGAGGTATAGAAAATGGCCTGGTTGGGCGATTCGAGTGCATTGAGCTGATCGGCGATGAGCCCAAACGCTTCTGACCAGTCGATAGGCACGTAATGAGTAGCACCGGGTCGTAACACCAGCGGCTGGGTCAACCGACCTTGCTGGCCTAACCAGAGATCGCTTTTTTCCGTTAATTCGGCAACCGAGTAGCGTTGAAAAAGCACGGGTGACGCGGTATGCTTCGTCATGACCTCATCGGCCACGGCCTTGGCCCCGCTTTCGCAGTACTCGGCAATGGGCGAACGCTGGCCATCGGGGTCGGGCCAGGCGCAGGATGGACAGTCGAAACCGTCTTTCTGATTCAGGTTGACCAGGGCCTTCCAGCCCCGGACGAGATTGGTTCCCCGTAAAACGTGCTCAAACGATGCCGTAATGGCCGCTATACCGGCCGCTTCTGTTTGGGGTTTATTCAGGTCAAGATCACCGGTAAACTCCTCAGGGGGGGTATTCTTATTCATAGATTATTTAGACAAGATTGATCGATGATGCAGATTACCGGTATGACCACCTGTCTTATCTGCATAAAATACGGCTGAACTGGTTCAGAAACGAAAACTTGGTACGCTGGTGGCGTTCATGCTATTGACGATAACCGCCCGTATCTGCCACGTTTCAGGATATATTACAGACGATACATACGTTAACTGGATAGCACTGAATTCGTTTAAGGAATTGCGCCAAAACCAACATAGCAAACGTGGTATCCTGTTGCCAATTACAGCTGGGCCATAAAGCAAGAAGGCTGCAAAAAACAGCCTTCTATTTGTCATACTTCGGTGAAGTGTGAGTCTGCAAGGCTGCCGTTAGTTGACTTCCTCAGGATTCTCCGCCTTACCGTACATCGTACGGCGGAATTCAGCCGATGCTTTATAGGTCGCGTTGCGTGCCCGCTGAATGACCCCCAGCGGCCGGTGAGCCGCCAGACCATGCCATGGACTAAAATACATCTTGTCGTTCACTATAGCCGTCTTGTCTTCCGTCCAGGATTGCTGTGGGGCAATCGTTACCTTGGCGACGGACAGGTAAGGGCTTTCGTCCTCGGGCCATTCCACCGACGCATCCTCCAGTGGCATCTTGTCGATATCGGTCGATAGCTGCACGCCAAATTCCCACTCCCCGCCATTGGTAGCAAAGAAATCCTGCAATAAGTGGCGCAGGGCGTCATCGTCGCTATCTACATCGATTGGTTGATCTTTCAGCGAAGTCAGGGCAGGCGTCACCGGCGTCAGGGAAAACTTGGCCATATAGTCACCATACAGATAGGCCCCCTGCGAATAGTAGGTGTCGCCCATGGGGTGAGTAGCCAGCTGTCCGCCCATACCGGGCATCACGCCCGCGTCAGACCCAGTCACTTTTTCAACGACTTCACCAACGGCACGCAGTGTTTTGGACAGCCCTTCCTTGAAGCCCTCGGCCTTATTAGTCAGTAGATCGAACCGTTTCAGACCACTCAGAAAATCCTTCAACTTCTGGGGGAAAACCGGACTGTTGACCAGAATAAAATCCTGGGTCGTCAATTCATCCGCGCCGGGCAGGTGCTCGCCGTCAACATTCCCTACTTTGAACGAGATCCCTCGGGGAGTCGATACGCTATCGGGCAGCACATCTCCCGGCTGGGTAGAAATACGCGCGACAATCGGGTAGGTACCGGGTTTGGCAAATAAGCCCTGCGCGAGGTAAGGAGGCAGGTTGTCAAATACCTGTAATTCACCGGTTAGAATAGCATGCCCTTTGGCATGTACACTCCGTATAGCATGGCCCTGGGACTGATACGTTTTGCGCTGAATGTCGGCCATGGTATCAATAATCTCCTGAATGGTTTTAGCTTCATCGGGCTCCGGTTGTTCATACGACGGATCGTAGGGCAATGGGTTAAAATTAGCGGGTGCCTGGTTCATAGGACAGTAACGTTTAGGGGTATGAAAACCGGTTCCAGGCTAGCATATACGTGTCTGGCCGTGAATCAGATTCACCCTGATCCCTGACTGGACTAGCTAGTGTTACTAGAAACAGTTGTTCAGAGATAATACATATGACAAGAATTTGTTTGACAAAATAACGTTCAAATTCGAGCTATTTAGGCAATGACATTCATCTGGCACGCTATCAAAAAAAAGATCAGTTAATTAGGCTTGTGCAGAAGCCAGATTGGCATTTATGTGAATCAATCTTCAGCTCCGAATGAACGGAGTCAAGCACTCAGTTCATAGTACCAGCCTGAGAGGTGAGACTAAAGCGAAGACTGAAATGGGTCGTCTACTCGTACATAGCCTACCTTGTGGGAACTCTCTCATTGACCAGTTCGTGAGCGACTGGCTACTTTCGTTAAAAATCACCAGGATGACGATAAAGGTGGGAACTGTCAACTTGACAGTTGGATAAGTGTATGCTTATTCAATGTAACAAACCCATGACGCTCGTTATGCGCTTGTTACATTCCTTTTTTCAATCTACATTTAGGCTCTATCATTAACATAGCCGTGACAGACACAGAGGAGACACAGCAGAGAACTCGCCTGGGCCAGATGGCTGCGGCTTGATGGAACTACTAACAACGCCAGCGGCTCGTCATTGGATCTGAATAACCCGCGTATTCGTCAATTTATTGAATCCTTCCCTCTATGAACGCAGACAGCAGGTATGTTCTCTACTTCCGGGTGTCTACCAAAAAACAAGGTGAATCGGGGTTAGGACTGGAAGCCCAACGGGCCTACATCCAGCATTTCTATCGAGACAAACCCATACTGGCTGAATTTACCGATGTCCGATCCGGGAAAACGATCCACAAACGACCCGAACTGCAAAAGGCAATCGCCCTCTGTAAAAAGGAACGGGCTACGCTGGTGGTGGCCAAGATCGATCGGCTCAGTCGAAACACGGAGAACGCCCTGCATATCTACAAGGAACTGGGTGAACGGCTGGAGAGTTGTGACATTCCCAATCTGGATAAATTCACCCTAACGCTGTTTATGGCCATTGCCGATCGGGAACGGGTGCTGATCAGTATTCGCACCCGGCAGGCGCTGGAAGCCCGGCGTGTTCGGGTGGGCGAATGGCGGGTGGGCGGCCCCAATGCCCGGAAAGCAGCGGCCGGTTTGCTGGGGTCTCAACTGGCCAAGGAGATGGCTGAGGATAATGAGAATAGCCGTCGTGCCTCCGCCCTGATTAGCATGCTGCGTTCAGATGGGAAGACCTACGAAGAAATTGCCCAACAACTGAACGTGGCTGGTTTTAAAACGCCACGCGGTTCTGACTTTCACAAAATGCAGGTTCAGCGGTTGTACAAACGAATACTCGCCAGTAAAGCGGTGGAATAGATTAGTGTTCTCCTCATTGGGAGATGAGCGAAAGCAATGCCTGCCCGAAGCCGATCGCAGTGACCTCGTTGCAACGCTGACGCAGCACACACGCGAGTTGATCAATAGCCGAATCAAGGCCACACTACGGGCGAACGTTACTTGAGGACATTACAATGGACAGACTCAAGAACTTGACTGGTAAGTCCCAACGAACGGGTGTATTTACCAACGCAGACCAACTTACCATTTTCTCAGTCCTTTTCCGCACTTTAAACCTGGTTAAACAGTTAGCTGTGTAGGGTACACCTCGTCCCCGTTTCTTTCGTTTATATGCTTTTAGTTTTTGTGACAATGGATAACGAGGGCCATTGTCGTCCCTTCTCCTGTCATGTTCTCCAATTAGAAGGCGCTTTCGATGTGCTCAGCGGCATTATCACAGCGGGTGAGTCACTGGTAAGCGTTGAACTGCTTGATCTGTCGACCGGCCAGCGCACCTCTTTACCGTCCGAAGCCTTCGACGGTGAACCAATCCGGGCTCATATCGAGCAACTCGAAGAATCATGGCAAACCCTGTTAACGGTATCGGTTGATTCAGAACTTACGCAGAAACAGCTACTGACGGCCTATTCTGTGCGGCTGTATGAAACGTATCAGACTCGGATTCGTTGCCTGGAACGCGCTGTGCGAAAGACGGACGCGCATCGTCAACGGGTTTCTCTGACTCCTCTTTGGGAATCGTCCTGCATCCGCCTTGATATGCAATTGGCCCAGTACCGGAATCAGTTGGAACGGGCACAGGCTGGAAAACGGCGTGTTTGTAAGCGGTTGGCCCCCTACTTGTATTGCCAGTAAGCGAATACCGAACAGATCGCCCGGCACCGGACTTCTTCACTTGACCGGAGAGACTTTCCAGGCGAATCAGACCCTGTTTCCAACGCTGACTTTCTCGAAAAGAGCGCAGCGAAGGACTGGGTGCAATTAATGCAACTTGCCGGTTCACGTCCTTTTTCTAATTTGTAGTCAGGTCTATCGTTGCTATGATCCGCAGTTGGGCTGAGCTTTGAATTAATTTAGCATTAAAGTGACTCATTCTAAAACCTTTAGCGCTCCACACAAAGTTGTTGTCCTGATTAGTTTATGACAAACCCCTAATCAATAAACTCAAGGTTATGAAAAAAGTGATGATACTGGGAGCGATGCTAGTAGGCATAGCAACCTTCAGCGCCCAGGCGCAGACGACAGGCAACGGTGGTACAGGCAGTGGCACAGGAAACGGAACCAATGGATCGGCGTCCCAAAACGGGTCATCGACCAGCGGTGGCAGTAACAACTCAACCATGGGCACAGGTAGCACAACCGGCTCGGGATCGATGAATAGCAGCAGTCAGAAAGGTCGCAGCAAGACTAATCGTTCGGGTTCGATGAGTGACGGTTCGATGAGCGATGGTTCGACCAACAACGGGAATAGCCGTCAGGGCAACAATTCGATGAACACCCAGGGCAGCACGTCAACGTCTGGCCAGGGCAATATGTCGGGCAAAAGTGGTCGCAAAGGAACGATGACAAAGATGAGTTCGACTTCGAACTAACTGCGGCAACAACTCAGGACAACTACCGTTTGCATCCTCGTTATTACCCGAACCAGCCGTGGTTCGGGTTTTTTCATGAACAGTATCATGGCGCATTACGCAGTTGGTAGAGCAAGCTCGTCGGGTATCTGTCATCAGCCAAACGAGTACGCCTGATCGTGTAAGGGTTGACAATCGAAGGAATCCCGATAGCGACCTTCAGTAGGAAATTATCAATACGATAAGCAGGAAGGCACCAACGATTATTCCCGGTTTTTGATCCTTACTTACCGGTATCCAATTCGGTCAGGGGAGGATCAGTCAGCAACTGGTTTAGGTTTGCATACTCTTCCCGGTCCAGGAGATCAATCGCTCCGCCGGTCGCTAAACGAATCCGCTCCCGACACTTGCGTATTCGTGACAGCAGCGGTTGAATGATGGTGTTGCTATGGTTAATGAAGTCATACAGATCGCTTTCGCAGGAGGGAATCTTGTAGCCTTTGGTGCTGCTGGCAATGATGACGCCCGCATCCCGCAAGGGAGCAATCACCCGCGTCTGAAAATAATGCAGGGTGGGTGAATTTCCCCGGCGTTCTCCCATATGGGCCATGAGCTCCCGACTGGAGATGTAGCGGCTCGGATCGACGTGGCGAAAATGAAACAACAGGTACTGTAAACAAGTCACCTGGTCGACCTCCTGGGGCGAGCGACTGGCCAGCTTACGATGCAAAAAATCCTGGCCTAAACCAACGCACAACTCGGCCAAACCGGCATTGTAATTGGTCTGTTCAGGTATGCTTTGTGCTACCACGGGCGTAAATACATCCGGCCAATATTTCAGGGTAAGTAGTTTAGGACGAAGCAGTTGTACGAAACTCGTTCGTTCGGGTGATAATACTGTTTCGTCATAGCAACGAGCTAGCGTACCCGCCACGAAATCAGCCGTCTGGACCAGTACGCTGGCCTGACTGTTGACGAATCGAAAACTAGCTTGGTTGAACAGCGTGGGTACGTGTCGATCATGAACGTACTGCACAAAGCCCTGCATAAAACGCTCATCCCCGTGTCGACCGGCCACCAGTTCCAGGTTGGGAAAACTGCGGTAAAGTTCGCGGTCGGCCAGACCATGCAGAAACTTGTAGAACGAGCTTTTGTGATAGAACCCTTCTCCCCGCAGCTCCCGCTTATCGACGACCAAGGCAAAAATCTGAAACGGAACAGTGAGTAGCTGTTCCAGAATTGAACGTCGGAGTTTGTCATCACTGCCCACACTGGCTGACTCGATAGCCCCCGTCTGAAAGAAGCGTTGCCGGACTGCTTCTACTTGTGACTCAGCCTCGTGCAGCTGTTCTTTGCGTAGCGTGATGGCGGTGACAATAAAATGGGTGGAAACCGGTCCGCTCTGGTCCGAACGGCGGCCCGGCGGGGTAAAGTCAAGACCGTTATCCCCCCACTCCGCCAGGTAAGCAATGTAATCATTCATAACGTATCGGACTAAATAGCCGGCAAGTTAACCAGATGGGTCGACAGTCGGGTACTAGCCTGGGCTGTAGCCACCAGTTCGACCAGCCGGGAGCATCGTTGGGCAAGGCGTATCTGGCCCCCGGATCGGATCAATCGAACGAAGTGTTACCGTGAAACGATGCGCTTCTTAACCAGTCTCAGCTGTCCCGGATGATTGTCGCCGGGTGGAGCTTTACCCGTCAACGATCTTAACTACGAATAACAGCGGCCGGTTTACAGCCTGTGGCGATAGGTACAATTGATCGGGCTACTCGACTGGGTATGCTTATTGGCTGATCCAATCGATAGCGGCTTGCAAGGCTCGGTCAGTGCCGTTCAAAAGGTCGTCACGAGTCGGTATTGCCTTCATGTCGATGGGTACGCCCGGTCCTTGAATCAACTGCCCGTCAACAGTATACACCCCCCGGCCACTAAAGCGGGTTTGGTACCCACCCGGAAAGTGAACATAACAAACATCCCCGTTTGCCCCAGCCGATGGACTGCCAATGATCTGGGCTCGGGGAGCCGTACGCAGGGCCATACACGTCGATTCAGCGGCACTTTGCGTATGGCTGTTACAGAGAATAGCCACTTTACCCCGATAGTAAGCCGCGTTGTTCCGCCCAACATGCTGGATTGCAGGTTGCGTAAACACCCCCGGAAAGGATAGATCCGGTTTGGTGTAGCGCGCAAACCCCCTCGGAGCCGGATTTAGGTAGGCACACAACCGCTGGAACGATACGCTAGGGTAATTCCGCACGTCAAAAATAATTCCTTGACGATCTCGGTATTGATCCATTACCCGTTTTATATCCCCCACCGACAAGGTTCCCAGGTCAATGTAACCAACGGTTGGCGGAACGGTTTTCGAACGCGCAGGGAGCGGGGGACGATACCCAAACCGCTCAAATACATAGCGGTGCATTGTTTTACGGAGTCGCTGGCCGTCGCGAATCAACTCGATCTCAACCAGTGGCTGTGAACCGGCCAGCAGGCTCGGTAAAAGCCGCTGAATCAGTGCTGATCGGTTCGACGCAGAAATATCCTGCGCACGCTGATCAATGCATTCCGCGACCGATTGACCGCCAACCCGAAGGATACCGTCTCCCCGGCGAATGTCATCAAGTTGGCATAACGAGTCGTTGAATGATCTGACTACGAGAAGGGTATCGTTGAGTAGACGGTAATCAAACGGAGGATACAGAGTCGGTTCGGGCGAAGGAAGTCGATACGCGAGAGGAATAGTCAGTTCGGCGTGCCCATCCTGAATCGTGCTGATCAGCTGTTGCAGAACGCGCTGATAACGCAGCGTATCGGTAGCCTGTTGAAAGCGGGGCACAAACTCGGTCAATACCTGAGCCCAGTTTCGGGGCAGGGCGTACTTGGTGGGGTGAAAATAGTTGATACTGTTCCAGTAGCGAAACAGGCCCAGCAGCCGGTATGAGGAGTTGGGCAGGGCCATGGTCGAATAGTCCGCTTCCGAAAACTCCAGTCGGTTCCGGAAGGGGTTCCAGCGGACATAGTGATTGGTTCGTTGGTTGCGGTTGGCGGCAACGTACAGTAGCTGCTGGCGAAGGGGTTGACTGAAGAGCGATGAGTCGGCCAGCCAGCTCAGATCCAGATTTTTGGTAAAGGCCGTCGAATCGGGGATGGAGCAGCTCGAACAGGCCTTAACGGGTTCCAGTTGACTGATCCAGCTAAGCAATCGGGCAGACAAGGCTTGTCTGGACGGGATGGCAGCTGATTCGTCAATGAGTTGAATAAGTTGTGCATCCCAGTCAATTTTTCCGGTAGCGACCTGAGGATGGTAGTATTTGAGAAACCCCCATACTTTCCCGATCGTGACCAGGTTCCGGGTGTGTACACTATCCGAATCGGATTGACTAAATGAAGACGAAAAAGACAACAGGTATACACCCAGCAGCCAAAAACAGCGCGTCATAATCAGGAAGGAGAAGTTCAGTGGCAAGAAGCAGGAAATGGTGCGTTTATCGTCACGAGCGCATCGGCTTTAAGAAGAATTAACAGTCGCTCTGATCCTAGCATATGTCATTCTCACCAGGCTCAGCAGCCCGGTTATCCTGGTCCCAGAATAGCCTGTTTACATAAAGCCGCAGCAACAGGACAATGCCAAAATAGCTCTTCGCTATCTCGCACGTTGAGCCCTCCGACAGGCAGCGTTGACGCGTAGAACAAGGCGACAGCGAACCACACCGCGGGTAAATTTAGATCAGTTGTGCAGCGCCCGAACTGGTGCAGTTCCCCAATCGTTCGAAATGGTTAAACAACTCTTTATGTGGTCGTTAACGATAAAACTGACTGCTCAGGTAGTTGTATGTTACAGCACAGTGTTCGACAACACGACCCGCCTGATCCAATACGACTAGAACCGTTTCGCCTTTCCCCGCGCCTTGGCTCAAGTGAATACGAACGTACTTTTTATCGCCCAAGCTGATGTGATGAGCAATCGTTAATCGCCGGGCATTCCGCCTGACAAATGGCCAACGCATCCGGGACCGAACAGGCGGGTGGAGACTGACGTAAAAACGACGTCTGATGTTTTGGTGATAAAAACTCGAATCCGCACCCTGTTCTGCCTGAATCCGTTGCTGAACCTGATTTTCGTTCGCCATTCCCCGGAGCGAATAGCACGCGTTGACAAAAGGAGTCAGCAAGGTGGCATCCTCTTCAACTAACCCCGTCGAGTAGGCCGTCACAGCATCGTAGGTCCTGGTTACTAGTAAACTGTCAACGTAAAAATCGAAGGCCAGCTGCTCATAGCACCGGGTTTGTTGGGCTAACTTAGCCTGATGGGCTGACAGAAAACGGAAAGCCTCATCCAGACCAGGATCGAGCCTTTTCAGCAGATCGCCACAATGGTGAGTAACCGCTACATCGACTGGTACACCTTCGGCTTCGTAACTGATGCGTTTGGCGCTGACTGTCTGGCCATTGGACAGAGCCACCTGCCAGCCGCTAGGCAGGCGTTTTCCCAGCATGGGAGAAAATATACCGTTGCTTCGTTCGCCCAGCAATTTCACGTACGGCAGTCCTTTGAGGTAGAGCGCACAGTCACCCGCACTAATTGTAGCGCCACTGGTCAGTAATACCGTGGGTTTGAGCAGCTGTTTTTTGCCTTCAGGAGCCACGTAATAAGCCGTCCACAGCGTGTATTCCTGCTTGGGCTGGCTAATTCAATAGTTGCCAGAATGCCTCAAAATTACGTTCAGGGCTCGTTTTTGGTAGCGAAACAGCAACTCCCGATAAGGAATTAACAAGAATCAGCAGAAGCGAAAAAAAAAGTAGCTTTCATGGGCTAGTGATGGCCAGAATCTATCAAACTTGCTCACAAATTGATTCAGACGCTCAAATAAGCCCGCTGAGCGACTTTCTTTACCCAAGGTATACATTTATACTGCTGACGTGATTTAGTGCCCTGACAAGCCTGTATTCGATCAGAACGGCTATGCTGGTAAAGATTGAACGACTTTTCTTTTTACTATTAGCCAAATTCTGGTTGACCGTTGACGAGTTGAACCGGCATTCTGGTGCTTACTTTCCACTAGAAAAAGAAACATCTGCCCTTCCAATTGTTCTTTCGCCCGCAGTGGTCATAGAGCACAAACCAATATTATAGGCAGTAAAGTTTACTAAAAAAGTAAATATCTACATTTATTCGATGTTTTTTTCTTCCCTTTCCAATGAAATCAACGCTTTGATAAAACTTATCAACTTTATCAATAATTCCTTTTGATTGATTTAAGAGGCCTTGTAAGTATCTGATAAACAATGCGTTGCAAACGCAAATAAGAGGTTTGAAATAAGTAAATAAGAGGTTTGAAATAGATTAAAGAGGTCTAAATAAGAGGTTTGAAATAAGTAAATAAGAGGTTTGAAATAAGTAAATAAGAGGTTTGAAATAGATTGCAGTGTCAACTAGGAGGTTTGAAATAAGCGATAAAACTCGACTGTGGAAAATGTGGAAAAGTCTGTTTTTACCGTCCAAAAGTGCGCCTTTGAGCCCATTTTCGGACGCCAACTAAGAGGTTTGAAATAAATCAACCTGTCAAAACAGGAGTCCTATTGGTTAGTCATCTTATTGCCTGTCAGCTTATTAACAACAGTTATAGCCTCTCTCAGCAGGTTATGATTCTACGTACATGTGACGAGGATTTACAAATAAGAGTTTCCTAAAGCGACTTCTTATTTGTAAATTTGGTCTGTAACTTGCTTCCTGAGCATTCATTCTATGAATCCACTTATCAGTTCGAAAGATCAGTTAGCACCGTTGTTTCAAAAACGGCCCACTAATTATCAGCCCAATGTATTCACGGAGTCCAGGCAGGAGTTTACCGAGCTAGAGAAGAAGATCGTAACGCTTGTTGTCAATCAGATTGGTCATATGTCCCTGAAGGGCGAAACAATAATTGGATCCAACCTGGTCTTTAATGTACCCTTCAGCGAGCTGACAAAGAACAACCACAAACAGATAGCTGATGCAGCCGAATCACTTCAGTCAAAGCGACTGGCCTACCGGGATGATGTGAAGAAGGAGTTTCATTACATAACGCCTTTCCCCAGCGTGCGATCAGCGATGATCGATGGCAAACGGGTGATCGAGTTGATCATGTTCTCCGCTGTAGTTCCTCATTTTGCCGAATTAGGGCAGCGTTACACCAAGTATGACATTGACATGATGCTAACCATGTCTTCGGTCTACTCACAGCGAATGTTTGAGATTGTCAGCATGTACCAGAGCCGGGGACAGTACCAGTTCAGCTACAGAGTAGATCGACTGATGGAGATACTGAATTGTCCGAGTCAGTACATCTTCAATGACTTCCGACGAAATGCGCTCCTGATCGCGCAGCGGGAACTGCGGGAGAAAGCGAATATACACCTTGACTGGGCCGTACAAAAAGAGGGAAAGAAGATTGTAGCGCTCGATTTCACGACAAAAACTACGCAGCAGCTGGCCACTGAAGCAGTGAAGCAGGATCAGCGGCAAATCAATAAAATGGCCATCAACGAAGCCGTTACCACCGCCTGGCAACTGATGAAAGGCTACAAATTAAAATCCTGGCAGAAAGACCTCATCATTTCGGATCACAGTTTACTGGAAACGTTTTATCGGGTTGATTCCGAGCTGGCTAATGGGCTACGGACTAATATCAAAAGCCCAACGGCCTACCTGGTCAAGTCACTGGGTATCGACCAGAAAAAAGACGCCAAAAATCTCAAAACACTTGATTCCAAGCAATTGCAGATTCCCGGTCTATCGACCGAACTCGATGCCCTTACCAATGTACCCCAGTCACTGGCGGCCATTTTTGGCAATATGATTATGAATGAATAAGAGCGCAGCGAAGCCTGTAGTCTGTGATTGCACAGCGCTACGATCAGCCTAAAACCGAGTACGATTCGCAGCCTTGGTGCTCTGGGTCTGGCCCGTCAAGTCGTAACAATACGAACCGATTTCCGGCGGGTCAGTTGCTCTACGGTAGGAGCTAGTGAATGAAGATTCGTATCCGTGTCTACCCGAATCAAACGACCCGTTTTTTCGTCACAGCATACGTCCGCGTAAAAATCGTTAAGTCGGTACAAACTATGTGTCCGCCCCCTATCTACCCAGCTGGTCAAGGCGGTTCCCCACAAAAGCAAAGCGCCCTGTTTGATTAATAATGGTTGACAGTCGAAGTTTTCAAGAGTGATGTACATAGCGTTAAAAAATAGGAGGAGCGCGTACGTAGCGTACAGTCATTCGGCGGATGATCATCCGCCGATGCCGACAAATTCTACTTCCAGAGAAGCGTTATAACTGGACCATACCGGAAGCCGTTTGGATCGCGGTTTACACCCGTAGCGAACGGTTATCTGAGTGCTTGATCCAATTAGCTGAAAATTGATCAGCTGGTTAGGCTGGGCCAAGCGCCAGAGTCACCCAATAACCGACACACAAAGGCCAATAGCACCCAGAACGGACCACTCGTAAAAGAACACGGTCGCGGAGAAACTGTCTAAACGCGACCGTAGACAAAGTGTGTACAGGTTGGCTAACACACTGACTATCAGAAATTTTTACACAGAAAAGTCTACAGATCATCCATCTCCTGCGTGCGAACGCCAAGCCAGGCTAGGCTACTTACTGATCCGCAGAATCAGACGGCCTGTTCGATTCTGAAAGCGCCATTTTTTTGTACAATCGGGTTTTTGCCCGACGGACGCTGGCCGGATCAATATTCAACAGCGCAGCGATCTCTTTGGTGGAAAGGTTGATGTGGAAATAGGCGTAGAGCCGTATTTCGTATTTGGTTAGCGACGGATGTTTTGTCAGTAAGTTATCAAAAAAATCAGGGTGTATTTGTTCGAAATGTATCTTGAATTTTCCCCAGTCTGCGTCCAGATACAGGTTGCTTTGCAGAATCGATTCGATGCCCTTCAGCCCCTGTTGGTTTATGGTCGGATGCTGTTTGTGGAGCGTCTGTAGCTGGGTCTTCAAACTAGCCAGTAACTCGTTTTTCTGGACAATGTATAAGGTCGTCGACGCCAGTTCGCGCTGGTTGATTTCCAGCCTTTCCTGAAGCAACTCATTCTTCGTTTTTTCGTGACGGATATCCGCATTGATCCGTTGATTCTCCAGTTCGGCCAGCCTGTGTTGCAACGCCATTTCCCGCATTTCAAACTCAAGTTGCCGGGTCTCTACCGTCCGGGCGGCCAGTTCATTTTGAATGAACTTTGTTCGGGCGACCAGCGCTATTGAAAAAGCAAGCGCGTGCGTAATACTTGCCAGGTCGGGTAGCAGGGATGGTTCTGTTTTTTTGAAACTAATGAACACGTGAAACAACGCGGTGGCCAGCATGAAAGCTAATGGCAGACTATTCGCCAGCAGAAAGGGAGTAGCAGCCGGTAAGTTTCGTATATACCCTATCACACAAGTGTACATGATACTCGAAATCAGGGCCAGCGCCACGATGTTATGGTACCACAGGGTGGAGTCTTCCAGGTAAAAAAAACAGCTGTTGATCACCATCAGCGCACTGGACAACAGCGCGTAGGTGTACAGGCCATACTTGATTACGGAATCCAGTGTAGGTAAGGTCACTGACGTATTCAGGTAGGCCCGTGTCAGCTGCGCCTGGCCGTATAAAATAAGCACAATACTACTGTGTTGCAGTAAATTACCCAGATCGAAATAGTGGACCTCTCCGGCCGGCGACAGTCCTACCGTAAACACCGGACAGGGGAACAGAACGTTGAAAAACTGTTTATAATCGGTTATATAAATCATCCCGCCGACCTGCGCCAGAAGGTAGTACAGAACAATTCTATCGTTGAAATTAGCGTAGATGAACAGATTATTCAAGAAAAACAGGACCAGTACCGACAGCGACATAATCCAGGTGACCATCATGAACTGGTCGGTCTTGTTGGTACGACTCTGACGCTCGATAGCGAGTACGGGCTTAACGGCACGGCCGATCGCCTGCAACCGGCGCACGTCAATTTTTACGTAGAGAACCGTTTGGGTTTGCCCTTTGGCAATGAATGTTAACAGGTTTCGATCTCGCTGACCGGTAAAAGGAGCATCGGCCCCCGCCTGGTGAGCTCTCCACTGCTGCCCACCAGCATCAAGCGTGTACAGGGTATTATTCAGGGACGGTTGTATCGACAGATTGTACGATTCGTCGTAGTAAGCAGGGTTGACCACAATCAGTCGGAGCCAATACGTCTGCGTGCTGGCAGGACGGAGCGAATCACCCCGTATAAATCGCAGGGTGGTATCGGTCCTGACCTTATCCAACGTATAACCGTGATCAGGCAGCAAAGCGTACGCGTCGATCGGTGCCGTTGAGCGGTCCTGTAGTGTGTACACAGACTGGGCCGACACGACTGCTGTAACGAAAAAAAGAAACAGGAAAAGAAAGAGCTTGCTCAAATACGCTTACTAGTTAATGCCTGATACAGCAATCGATTGTATCCCGATGGCGATACTGTCTACTGGTCCTCAACAAGAATGCCACGTCTAGGGTACAGACTGTATCATCGTCTATCGAACAGATCAGCCCGCTCCGGAAGAGACTAGAAAACGTTTCTGGTTTCCGGTTAGTATCAACCAGCCGCCGAGTCCGCTAGCCGGCTTATCAGTCGGTTGCTCAATCCGTGTACGAACGAGATCCTATGGCTACCTATGATCAGTGCATGGAGGCACAAATCAGTTGCGGGCAACCCAGAGTAGTTGCCAACAGCTCCTCCCGACGGTTTCCTGTTGACGGAGCGAATGCGGGGCCCATTATTTTTTCGGTCTTTCAGGTAACGTTTGTGGCCGATATGCCTGACTGAAGGCCCGTTTATCCTATACCAGAACCAGCAGACAGGATATTCAGGCGCTCTGTTGTCGATGGTCGTCACAACACCCGTATATTTAGCCGGTGTAAACGAAAAGGCGACGATCGGCAGTAGCGGGCACACCGCCAACTTACCACAATTCCCATCTGTAAATGGCCCCAGTCAAGTGGCTCCTGAGCAGGCTAACCAGCGCATTCGCTTTAGCCTTTTTAGTCGGCTGTCGTGTAACGGTTCCGCAGGGATCGCTGGACCCTGATTTCTACCGGATCAGCCACAGCAGTCGACCGGATTCGCTTCAGCAGAAGGTGTACGTACTTGATACGGGCGATTCTCTGCAACTGCTTAACCCGCTCAATGACCAGCGTCGGTTCGTGCAGCGATCGACCTTTCAGCCCTGGACATTTCAACGAGCGGAAATTGACGTCGATGTTTTCACGCTTCCCTTCAAGATCAGACCGGCACAGGCAGCCCTGCCAGCGCAGTTGAATTCAAATTTCAACGCAGCGCTTTATTTAGGACGTCGCATCGACCTATACAATTATCGATGGAAAACCATCAGCCCGACGTATGCCGTTCGTCAGCTCCAGAGTCGGGGCTTTGGCTACGGTTTATTTGCGGGTATCGGGGCGGTGGCGATCAACGACTTCGTGACACGGATACCTCTGACTATCGAATACGAAGGGGTCGTTCTCAACGCGGGTGTTGCGGCCATCTATGACGCGCGGATCTTTAACATTGGCCTGGCGGTTGGCCTCGATCACTTGCTGGATAAGAACCGGCAGCACTGGATTTATCAGCACAGACCCTGGTTTGGCGTTTTGTTCGGGTTGAATTTAAATTAAGGTAAGAGGCTTTTTGGGACATCGACTTGTCGGGTCGTAACGGCTAGAACGCCGTTAGGGTGAGACAGCCAGGCGATACTACGGCTGTCTATTGGCCTGGTACCGATCGTCAAACCAAGTAAGTCCTGCTAGTTGGACGAAGACGGTTCTTACCTTGTCGATCGGTTGGATCGTGCACAACTAGTGCTGTACACGTGACGCAAAATGACTCAACTTGAGTAAAAACACCTACACATAGTAGTGAGTACATTCGTATTAACAAGGAACACCTCTTGATTGACAGAGTCTTACAAACAGTTGGTAACTATGGCATGATTTTTACGCAAGCCATCGTCAGTAATGCTTCAACGCCAACCCGAAACCATGCCGGGTGTGGCTCTTTCGTACGTCATTCAATTCCCCGAAAAGCGCAAAACCGACAGGCCGACTATGTACAAAACCACCTGCCAAACGTATTGGCATGCCCAAACCCCTTCGACTGTATCCGGCCCCGACGCTGTATAGACTGAAATCACCCGCTAATTTTCTAATTAATCCGCGACAGGAACTGACGAAGACGATGCAGGGCGGCCTGCTCTTTCTAATATCGACTGTGATCTGTTCCTTCTGCTACTACCCGATATGATTCATCCGGTGTATGATCAACAACCCCTTATGCTTTGGCTTTATGATTTGCCGACCTGGCTATTTGCGCTGATAACAATTGTCTTCTTCGTCGTGCTCGGACTAGGCGGCTTGCTGTTGACGCACCGACGCATCAACGAGGGAACATTTGCCACGCTGATCGACAACGGTACGGTTGGCTGGTTTTTCTCGGGCGTGACCGTTCTGTATGGCCTGCTATTGGGCCTGCTGACTGTGGCAACCTGGAGTAATTTTACGCAGGCAACCGGGTTAGCCTCCAGAGAAGCCGCCACCATTGCCGTTCTCTACCGGAACTTTGACGGTTACCCGCCGGAGCAGCGCGTGCGTCTGCAACGTCGCTTACGAACCTATACCGAGTTTATCGTTCGCGAATCCTGGCCACTGCAACGCAAGGGCTTGATCCACGACGGCGAATCGGATCGCCTGATCCAATTGCAAACCGAGATTCAGGCCATTGAACCGGCAACGGAGGGCAAAAAGATTTTGCAGGCAGAGTCGATCCGGGCGTTTACGGCGCTTGTCGAGTTACGTCGGTTGCGCATGGAGTCGATTACGGGTAGCGTACCCGGCGTTATCTGGTATGTCGTCCTGCTGGGGGCTGTGTTGACCCTAATTTTTTCGTACTTTTTTCTGGTCAAAGACATCTGGTTTCATGCGTTGTTGATCGCTATGTTAGCCACGGTTATCGGATTACTAATTTTCCTCATTGCAGCTTTGGATCATCCCTACCGAGGAGCTGTCAGTGTCGAATCGACCGCCTATCAATTGGTGCTCGATAAGGTAATGAAGCCGTAGGCCAACGACACATGTGACTTCTGTTTCTATCTGGATTATTTCCTTCGTGTCCATTGCGAGCGTAATCGCCCAGCCCTTCAAAACGCCGGAACTTACCTGGGCCGCAGCGGGGGCTGTTGTTCTATTGCTACTTGGCTTGATCATCCCCGCCGAAAGCCGGGTGGGGATGACCGAAGAGGCCGATGTCTACCTGTTTCTGGCGGGTATGATGCTACTGGCGGAAACGGCCCGTTCGGAAAAATTATTCGACCGGCTGGCGGCTCATGCAACCAATCTCGCCGAAGGGTCGGCCAATTACCTTTTCGGGCTCATTTATCTGGTGGGCAACGTTATAACGGCTTTTTCGTCCAACGACGCCACTGCCTGGCTACCATACGCTGGCTGGTTGCGCTGCGCCGGGAAAGACTGAGCGTAAGCACCTGAACATTTCTTAAACTCGGCATGCTGGTTATGACAGTTCCGTTACTCATTACGCTGGGCGCGATCTGGCGGTATCACGTTTAGTTCTGACCCGGTGTCAGACAACTTTAGAATAAGTATGATCAGGGATTAAGAAAACTTAATTCTTTCTTCAGCACGACCTCACCTGAGCCCAATAGCTTTGCTTTTACAACCAATCCGTTTCGATTCTAAAGTGAAAAGCCAGGGGGCATTGCTGCCTTTGCTCGCTAGCGGGACCGTTCGCTGCCTTTCGGGGCTCATATTGGCATTTCACCTAAACCAAGTGCACTCTGCGTATTTCCAGCAACAACACTAGGTATTTTTCTCTACAAACCCGTTGGATTACCCATTAAGAATTGTGACCCCAGTACCCGAAGAAGGGGGTTGATCCTGCCGTTTGCCAGCTCGATTCAGTACGGTACAATATTTACACAAGATGAATGATGATCAGTCATCGATCACTTTACACAACGTTAGTCAGTCATTAAAAAATGGTTAAATTATCGCAGAACACTATTACTCGCCAACCCAGCTCGACCAGTTTACGCGCACTCGACACGGCCAATTTCTTCCTGGCCGATGTTCGGGACGGGCTTGGTCCCTATCTGGCTATTTACCTGTTGACCACCCTGCACTGGGATGCGCAGAATATCGGGATTGCCATGTCGGTTATGGGCATTGCTACTGTCGTCGCGCAGACCCCCGCCGGCGCTCTGGTTGACCGAACCCGCCGGAAGCGTGTGTACTCGATCATTGCATCACTCCTGATTGCGTTTGCCGCCATCATTACGATTACCGTGCCAACCTTTTCGGTCATTATGGGTGGTCAGGCCATTATGGGCGTAGCGGCCGCTTGGTTTACCCCCGCTGTAGCCGCCATCACACTAGGCATAGTCGGCCCCAAGGCGCTGGACAAACGAGTTGGCCGCAACGAAACATTCAACCATGCAGGCAACGTATTTGCGGCCCTGCTGGCGGGTCTGCTGGGTTACTACGTGAGCACAAAAGGGATTTTCCTGCTGCTGGCGGCTATGTCGCTCCTGAGTAGTTTGTCCGTCTGGCGCATCCGGGAAGAGGACATCGACCACCAGCTGGCGCGGGGTTGTTCAGACGAAGAGGAACAGGCCAATACTGACAAGCCTTCGGGTTGGCGGGCCATTCTGGGCAACCGGTCAATTCTCTTTTTTGCCCTGGCCTGTGTACTGTTCCACTTTGCCAACGCGGCTATGCTGCCTCTACTCGGTCAGCGACTGGCGCAGGGAATCAACGCGGGTGCGTCTTCGGCCTACATGTCGGCTTGTATCATCGTGGCGCAGCTGGTGATGATTCCCGTCAGTTACTTCACCGGTAAGTTAGCGCCTGGTGGCCGTAAGCGGCTATTACTCATTGCGTTTGCCGTACTGCCGATCCGTGGTCTGCTATACACCCTAACGGGCGATCCAACATTACTGGTTGCCATTCAGATTCTGGACGGCGTCGGCGCGGGGATCTTCGGCGTATTGTCCATCCTGATCGTTTCAGATCTGACGCGGGGCTCGGGCCTGTTCAACACCACACAGGGTGCCATTGCTACAGCCGTTGGTCTGGGGGCATCGCTCAGTAATGCGTTTGCCGGGACGTTATTGCAGCGAACGAACTACAACGTTGCTTTCCTGACACTAGCCTCTCTGGCGGTCGTTGCGCTGGTCGTACTCTGGTTCTTCGTACCCGAAACGGCTCCATCAACGCAGCCGGTTGCGCGCGAAAACTGACCTTCCGGGGATTAATGATTGTGTATCGGACCGTAGAGTCCTGATTAACCGGCTTTTCTGTGGATTGGATTTACGCGTTACCAAACTGGTTCTTCTTTATTTTTTGCTGCGGGGCAACCCTTCTGTTTTCGATGGTTGGTCTGGTGCTGCTCCGTCCGTGGGTCAGGGCGCACGTAAGTGACTCGGCAGAGCACAATGATCTGGTCAGCTATTTCCTGGGCTCTTCCGGCGTTGTTTATGGCATACTGCTTGGCCTGGTGGCGGCTGGCGTGTGGAGCAATTTTCAGGCGTTGTCGGCTCAGGTAGACGGTGAAGCGACGATTACGGCTGCGCTGTATCAGGACATGGCTACGTACCCACAACCCTACCGCCACCTGTATCAGCAAGAGTTGAAGGCCTACGTGCGGTCGGTTATTTACCAGGACTGGCCCGCTCATAACCGGGGCGAAGTGCCGCAGGAAAGCAGTAAAATTCTTCGCTCGTTCAAAAACAACCTCTTTGATTTTGTGCCCCCCACGCCCCGACTACGGGTTGTTCATGAGCAGGCCATCAATCAGCTTAATGAACTGCTGATTGCCCACCGCTTACGGTTACGGGGCGATCAGGCCAATCTGCCCGAACTGCTATGGTGGGTCATCATTCTGGGAGCGTTAATCAACGTAGCCATCTCCTGGTTTTTTGTGGCGAAGGATATCACGCATCAGGTGGCCTTAACCGCGTTGATTGCCTTGCTCCTGGGATCACTTTTATTCCTGACAGCCGCTATGGACAATCCGTTCCGGGGCGGCTTCAGCGTGGATGCCAGCGCCTTCGAATCCGTACTTTACGAAATGGTCAATTACTAACCGCTGGCAGGCTGATTGACATAGCATTGCCAGCAGTCAATCAATCACATACAATACCCAAATCACAACCGTTCAAACGATACAACCATGACGACACATCGACTTCATTTACCTTTACTCAGTCTTCTTTTACTGGCCATTACGCTAAGCGGCTGCCTATCCAATCGCCAGGCTAGCTCGACCCTAAATCGGGTAGCCAGCGACAATTGCAACATCGACTCCAGCGGCACGTCGGGTTACGTGTTTCACCCGATCAATCTGGTGCCTGGCTCACCGGATGATTTGTTGCTTCGGCAACGCTTTGGTGAACGCGGTCTTCGCATGGCACAGGCCGTGGGGCTTACGCACTTGCTGGTGCAAATGACTCAGCTGGAGCAGCAAAACCCCGATCAGCCGCCCTCCAATCAGTACCTCGCGATACGGCAGAAACTAACCGACCAGCTTCAACTCGCTAACTTCGACATAGCTACCGCAGCGGCCCTGGTCGATTGTGACAGCAAGCGCGCTACGCTAACGGCCACCCTGCTCACCCGCCGGGAAAACAGCCGGGAAAAGCGCATGACCATCAGTGCTATCACCATCGGTGCTGTGGCCATCATCGGTGCCAGCCTGCTAAATTTGCACGAACAGCACCAGACCGCCGACTGGCTTCACATTGCGGGGGGTGTGGGCGAAGGTGGACTGGGTGTGCTGGCGTTACGACAGAAACCACCCCATGCGGAATACCGCCATCCACGTAATCCACTGCGCGACATCTGGAACAAATCCAAAACATCAACCGATTTTCCGCCCCTGGTCTGGTACTACCTCAACAAGCCAAAATCAGGCAACAGTCCCTCATTGGTCGATGCCCTGCGCAGCCGTTGGGAACTGCTGGTGGCGCTGGACGAAAAAGCGGGTCGCCCGCGTAAACACACACGTCGGGAAGTGGCTTATTTTAGCGATGGAGACACCTACACCGCTGAAGAACTGACCGTTCGGGCGGCTATGCTCGGGCAGCTGGAAACCGAACTCCGGCTTATGAACAATGACCTCACCATTCTGCTCAACGAAATCGTCCGGCCGATTACGAAGCGGTAAAACGACTGGGTAGTCAGACCAGCAAGTGGCCCCATCACCGGATCAATTCCGACGTAAACCGATCTGCATCCGAACGAGGTCTCGTTGGTTTCTTACTCATTGTCAATGACTTATTGACCAGATTAAAATTAACCCTCGTAATCCGGAGCGATCGGTGATCGTCGGAATTCATTCGGTGTCACGCCCACGTAGTTTTTGAAAAACTGGCTGAAGTTAGGCTGATCGGCAAAGCCGATGATCTGACTGATTTCCTGCAACGTCCAGCTGGTTTGAATTAACAGTGCCTTACTTTCTTCAACCAGCCGGTTTTTGATGAGCGTACTGATCGGCTGTCCAGTATGCTTTTTTACCAACCCATTCAGGTAACTGGCATTAAGGTTCAGTTGCTGCGCATACTGCTGAGCCGTCCGCATCCTGATGGGCCTGTCGAGGTTGGCCAGGTTGGTTTCTTTTTCGAGCAACTCGAAGAAATCGTGCACGTGCCGGTATTCATTGGTAATCGCGCCGGTCGGTGCATACTCAGTACCTTTCAGACTTTCCACCAGGATGAGCTGAACGTAGGCTTGCATGGCTTCTTCGGCCAGTTCTCCGCCCGAAGCCGCTTCGGCTTTCATCTGGGTGAGCAGGCCGTGAATCATACGGGTCGATTGCTCCGACAGGCGCAGTATTTTTTTCTCGGTGAAAAATTTATAACGGTCAATGACCAGCTTCAGGGAAGGGTGCTGATCCAGATACCGCTTCTTGAACATGCAGAAAACACCCCCGCCCACTTCAGGGGTCGTGTTGCGCCAACACACGATCTCGTTGGGGTGTAAGAACAGAATGGTTCGCTCGTCGATGTAATAGTTGTTCTTACCCATCGTCTTGAAACCCGTGCCGCTGGTCATCAGCATGATCTTGTAAAAATCCCGCCGGTTCGGCGACAGGTAATTATCACAGCCACTTTTCTCGCGATCAACAACCTTGATGTTCCAGTCCTCATAATAGAGCCGGCTCACGGGCGTTGTGCCAGGCGCCAGCAGAGAGGGAACATCATACACCATCGTGATGGGTTGTGCATCGCCGGTCCGCCGTAGTCGGGTTGCCGCATCACCGGCATTCTGTGGTCCGGCATTCCGGGGCGGTTGTGTTTTCATAATTTTTACAACTTTTTTACGTATACAAAGTTTATCTGTCTAGTCAACGAACATCTCTTTCGAACGTTCTAATGTACTGTCTTTCAGAACAAAGTTAAAGAATTAAGACGTAATTGTCTGACTGGCATCCGAAATGATTGGTAAACAAAGAAATGCGTTATTCATAAAAAAAGCTGCGGTTTTGCTATAGAATCCGCCGTGGCTTACGGCTAACTTTGTCGATTGAATCGGTATCATACTCAGTTCGTTACTTGACGTTTATAAAAACAAGATTAGCATGATCGCAACAAAAGGGTATGCAGCCCAAACCAAAGAATCAGATTTAGCTCCCTGGAATTTTCAGCGTCGTGAGCTTGGTCCCCACGATGTACAATTTGACATTCAGTACTGTGGCGTTT
Source organism: Spirosoma agri (assembly GCF_010747415.1). NCBI lineage: Bacteria > Pseudomonadati > Bacteroidota > Cytophagia > Cytophagales > Cytophagaceae > Spirosoma > Spirosoma agri. The sequence goes on from NZ_JAAGNZ010000010.1 coordinate 36,392, forward strand.
GCCATTCGGACCTTCACCAGATCAAAGACGAGTGGGGCGGTAGCATCTTCCCAATGGTGCCCGGCCACGAAATTGTCGGTAAAGTCGTTGCCGTTGGTACGAACGTGACCAACTTTAAAGTGGGCGATCTGGCGGGCACCGGCTGCCTGGTCGATTCCTGCCGCACCTGTGAGTCCTGCCAGCAGGGGTTGGAGCAGTACTGCCTGAACGGTAACAGCCAGACCTACAACGGGCTGGAACAGGACAAGAAGACACCTACGTATGGTGGCTATTCCAACACCATCGTCGTCAGCGAAAATTTCGTGCTCCACATACCCCAGAACCTGGATCTGGCGGCCACGGCACCCCTACTTTGCGCTGGCATTACCACGTATTCACCCCTTCGCCACTGGAAAGTAGGACCGGGTCATAAACTAGCCGTACTTGGACTAGGTGGTCTGGGTCATATGGGTGTGAAATTCGGTGTCGCTTTGGGCGCTGAAGTTACCGTTCTGAGCACGTCGCCGAAGAAAGAGGCCGATGCCAAAAAGCTGGGTGCTCACCATTTCGTGGTAACGAGTGATGCGGCTCAGTTCGAAGCGGCAAAAGGACAATTTGACTTCATCCTCGACACGGTATCGGCGGAGCATGATTATATGGCGTACATGTCACTGCTGAAAGTTGATGGCGTGCATATTTGTGTGGGTGCGCCCCCAACCCCGTCGGCTGTACACGCGTTTGGCCTCATTATCGGTCGGAAAAGTATTGCCGGATCAAGCATTGGCGGCCTTGCCGAAACCCAGGAAATGCTGGACTTCTGCGCGGAGCACGACATTGTTTCCGACATCGAGATGATCGACATCAAAGACATCCACCAGGCCTACGATCGCATGGTCAAAGGAGATGTTCGTTATCGGTTTGTCATCGATATGGCTACCTTATAGACCGACCACCGTAACCGGTTTCCCTTGGCACGGAGCGACAATCCGTGCGTAGCGAGCGTGGTTTTACCAACATCAATACTTCTGTTCTATGGCTGAAAATGAAACGAATGGGAACGAGTTAGACAGCTCAAATTCCTCCCGACGGATTTTCTTGAAACAATCCTCCGCGCTGGCGGCTTTGGCCATGACCCCGCCAGCCGCTGTGACCGCCATCGATAAAGGATTGGATGAAAAAGTGGCCGCTGCCTTCGAGCAGATGCCGCTGCAACTAACCATCAATGGGAAAGCCCGGCAGCTCAGCATTGAACCGCGTGTGACGCTGCTCGATCTGCTGCGCGAACAACTCCACCTGACCGGGACCAAGAAAGGCTGTGACCACGGCCAGTGCGGAGCCTGTACGGTACACGTTGACGGGCAGCGGGTGAACTCGTGCCTGACGCTGGCGATGACCACTGAAGGATGCGCCGTGACGACCATTGAAGGACTGGCGGAGGGCGGGGAGTCGGGTGATGCCGCTACTGCCCGACTTCACCCCATGCAGGAAGCGTTCATCAAACACGATGGCTTCCAGTGCGGCTACTGCACACCGGGCCAGATCATGTCGGCGGTGGCTTGCATTCGCGAAGGCCACGCGAACAGCCCCGATGAAATCCGCGAATACATGAGTGGAAACATTTGCCGATGCGGAGCCTATGCTAATATTGTCGATGCGATTATGGACGTAAAACAGGGAGGAGCCAAGGTATGAACCCATTTCAGTTTACGCGGGTTACGACCCCCAAAGCCGCTATTTCGGCCATTACGAAAGAGAGTGGCACCTACTTTCTGGCGGGCGGCACCAATCTGATCGACCTGATGAAGCGTGAGGTCGTCGTTCCGGAACGCCTGATCGACATCACTAAATTACCCCTGGCGACGATCGAAAAAACGGCGACGGGCCTGCGGATCGGGGCGATGGCGAAGAACTCAGCCGTTGCGGATCATGAGCTGGTAAAGAAACACTTTCCGCTGTTGTCGCAGGCGCTGAACGCGGGAGCCTCAGCCCAACTTCGGAACATGGCTACGGTGGGTGGGAATATGATGCAGCGTACCCGCTGTGCGTATTTCTACGACAATTCGATGCCCTGTAATAAGCGTAGCCCCGTGCAGGCAGGACCCGACAAAGGACAGGCTAACGGGCCGTCAGGATGCGGAGCCATCGGTGGGGTCAATCGAATGCATGCCATTTTTGGTAGTTCCAGCAAGTGTATTGCCGTTCACCCCAGCGATATGTGCATTGCTCTGGTGGCTTTAGATGCCACGGTAAATGTATCAGGTCCGAAAGGAGATCGCCAGATTCCGTTCAGCGAGTTTCACCGCCTGCCTGGTGATATGCCACAGAAAGATAATACGTTGTTGCCGGGCGAACTGATCCTATCCGTTGATCTGCCAACCAACACGTTTGCCGACCATTCGCACTACCTGAAAGTCCGCGACCGGGCCTCGTATGCGTTCGCGCTAATATCGGTGGGTGTGGGCATAGCGATGAAGGGTGATACCATTCAGGACATCCGGCTGGCCATGGGCGGAGTAGCGCATAAACCTTGGCGACTGATCGAGGCCGAGCAGTTTCTTAGAGGCAAACCAGCCACTGATGCCAACTTCAACCAGGCCGCTACCTTGGCCATGAAGGATGCGAAAGGCTACGGCGAAAACGATTTTAAACTGACGCTGGCTCCCAACTCGCTTATCGAAGCCCTGAAAACCGCCACAAAAACCGCCTGATCATGACCAAAGACATCAAGAACCCGCCTATCGATCGGATCGACGGACGACTGAAAGTGACCGGCGGGGCTAACTACTTCGCTGATTTTGAGTTGCCCAACACAGCCTATTGTGTTCTTGTCGGCAGCGAAATCGCCAAAGGGAGCATCACCAGTCTGGACACCAAAAAAGCGCAGGGCGCACCGGGCGTGCTGGGCGTATTCACTCACCAGAACATGCCACCCATTCCGGGCCTGGACGCTCCCGTGGGTGGTGAAGCCGATGGACCGGCACCCAAGCAGAAGACCGAAGAAACCTACCGCATCCTGAGTAGCCCGAAAATTCTCTTCGATGGGCAGCCTATCGCCATTGTGGTGGCTGATACCTTCGAGCGAGCCACCTACGCGGCTTCGCTCGTCAAAGCAACTTATACCAAGCAGGCCGCTCGTACCGATCTGCACAAACACGTTGCCGAGGGTATTGCCCCAAAAGGGGCCGAGGGGGGTAATTATTTACGTGGCAAAGCCGATGCCTACCAATCCGCGCCGGTTACGCTGGAGGCCAACTACACCATTCCCATTGAGGTGCATAACCCGATGGAACTGCACGGTATTCTGGCCCACTGGACTGGTCCGGCCAACTTGATGATCTACGCCAAAACGCAGGGGGTAAATGCCACCCAGCAGGCGATGGCCGAAGCCTTCAAGATCGATCCGAAGAACATTCACGTACACACCGAGTTCATGGGTGGTGGCTTCGGCATGGGCCTCCGGACCTGGCCGCAGGAAACGGCGGTCGTGGCGATTGCCAAGAAAATTGGTCGTCCCCTGAAACTGGTCATGAACCGGAGTCAGATGTTTACGCTGGTGGGTCACCGGCCCACTACGGTGCAGACGATCAACATGGGAGCTGACCAGGACGGCAAGCTGGTCGGTCTGGCCCACGCGGCTACCGCTGAAACAGCCAGTTACGAAGATTTTACAGAAGCTACGGTCAACATGACCAAGTTCATGTACGCCTGCCCGAACGTAAGCACCCGCTACCGCATCGTGCGGCTCGACCGGAGCGTTCCCATCTGGATGCGGGGTCCCGGCGAAGCGACGGGCGCGTTTGCGCTGGAATCGGCGATGGACGAAATGGCTCATAAACTGAACCTCGATCCCATTGAATTTCGGCTGCGCAACTACACCGAAACCGATCCGGAACATAACCGGCCGTATTCGAGCAAGCACCTCAAAGAAGCTTACCAGCGCGGAGCGGAAGCGATCGGCTGGAGCAATCGGAAGAATGAGCCGGGTAGTCAGCGCGACGGGAATTGGCTGGTTGGTTACGGCATGAGTACGGGCGTGTTCAGCGCCTTTCGCTGGGAAGCCAGTGCCCGCGTCCTGCTGAAAGCCGACGGATCATTGACGGTACAGAGCGCCGTGACTGACATTGGACCCGGCACCGGAACGGCCCTGACGATGGTCGCTCACAACGTGCTTGCGGTACCGGTATCGCGCATTAAGGTTGAGTACGGCGACACATCGTTGCCCAAAGCCCCTACTCAGGGTGGATCAGCCATTGTGTCGGCGGTGGGGTCGGCGGTGTTCGATGCGTGCACCAGTATCAAGCAGACGTTGATCGAACTGGCCACTAAAAACGGAGGTCCGCTGACCGGTCGTCAGGCCGATGAATTGACGCTAACGGATGGCATGTTGTCGGTCGAAAAAGAGCCGGGTAAAAAGGTGTCCGTGAGCGAGTTGATGAAGGCCAATAACCTGACCGTGATCGATAAAACGAAAGAGTCGAAGGGCGGACCGGAACTGGGCAAGTATTCGATGTATTCGTTCTCGGTGCATTTCGTGCAGGTGCGGGTCAATCCGCTGACGGGTGTCGTGCGCGTTTCGAAAGCTGTCAGCGTAGCGGATTCGGGACGTATCGTGAGCCCCAAAACGGCTGCCAGTCAGATGATCGGTGGCGTAGCGGGTGGCATTGGCATGGCCCTGACCGAAGAGGCTACCATCGACCACCGGTTTGGCCGGTTTGTGAATAACAACCTGGCCGACTACCACGTAGCAGTCCACGCCGACGTGCCCGCTATCGAAACGATCATGATCGACAAGCCCGACCCAATCATCAACCCGATGGGTGCCAAAGGTATGGGCGAAATTGCCCTGGTCGGTTTTGCGGGAGCCGTGGCCAACGCAGTGTTCAATGCTACCGGCCAGCGCGTCCGTGATCTGCCCATCACACCGGATAAATTGCTGCGAAAAGCGTAACGGTGCTGCGGTCGGAAACCAGCGAGTATGGCGGGTTCCCGACCGCAGTATACTAACTCAATGAATAACGATATTTTTCAGCGGATGCGGGCTAGTCAACCGCTTCGGAAAGAGGATGCTGAGTATGCCCGGTTTGCCGAAGTCGTTTCGCGCACTATCAGCTTGTGCGCAGCGATGAACGCGACCGCAACCGAGCTTGATCAGGTACGCGAAAAGCTAAGTGAGATCATCGGTACAAGGATCGACGAGTCAACCACGATTTTTCCGCCCTTTTACACCAACTTCGGCCTGTTCATTAAGCTGGGCAAAAACGTGTTTATCAATCACGCCTGTTCTTTCCTGGACATTGGTGGCATCACGATTGAGGACGATGTTCAGATTGGGCCGCGAGTCAATCTGACGTCCGAAAATCATCCGTTAGACCCCGCCGATCGTAAAACAGTCCTTCTTCAACCGATTCTGATCAAACGAAATGCCTGGATCGGGGCGGGAGCAACCATTTTGCCGGGCGTTACGGTTGGCGAAAACTCAATTGTAGCAGCGGGGGCGGTAGTAAGTCGGGACGTACCGCCCAATACAGTCGTTGCTGGAATTCCGGCGAAGGTGGTGAAGACAATCTGACACCAAACCATCGTACAACGTTGATCATCATGAAACCATCGTTTGCATTCATCGCTGCCCTGCTGCTGACCGGGACGGTCGTATCAATGACGGCTTGCGTTGGCACCAAACAACCTAAAACTATGACCGCTGATCCGAACACGTCTCTTTTTCCGAAAGGGGAAAAACTAACGAATGACTATTTTACGGGCAACGCCTATCTGACTCCCCTTGTAGCGAGGGACAAGAATAACGAGTATGCGATGGGTAACGTGACATTTGAACCCGGTGCCCGAACAAACCGCTCGGCGGTCCGATGGCACACCCATCCCAAGGGACAGGTGTTGATCGTTACGGAAGGATCAGGGTTTTACCAGGAAAAGGGCAAACCCGCCCGGCGGATCAACAAAGGTGATGTGGTCAATATCCCGGAAGCGGTAGAACATTGGCACGGCGCATCGGCCACGAACAAACTGGTTCATATTGCCATCACGAATTACCAGGGCGACGACAATGTGGTTTGGCTTACCCCGGTTTCGGATGACGACTATACTAAGGTCAACTCCCATTAATTGACGGCGATGATGCGCAAAACCAGACGGTATTTAGGCATACTGCCTTTTGTTCTTTTACTATCTATAACAAACATGAAGGCTCAGCCAAGACCCGCTACCAGTCAGGATCTAAACCCTCAGCAACAACGCATCGTCGCCATTGCTGCGTTGACCGCCACGGGGGATTTAGACAAGCTGAAAGAGCAGTTGAGCGCGGGACTCAATACTGGTCTGACGGTCAATGAGATCAAGGAACTACTGGTGCAGTTGTACGCTTATTGTGGTTTTCCAAGAAGCCTGAATGGTATCAGTACGTTCATGACGGTGCTGGAGGAGCGAAAAGCAAAGGGCCTTCTGGACCCGCCGGGAAAAGAAATCCGGTTGCCTGATAGCCATTCCGACAGGTATGAGCAGGGTAGAAAAGTGCTGGAAACCCTCACCAAAACGCCCCAGCCCAGGCCAGCACCCGGTTTTGGTGAGTTCGCCCCGCGAATCGATGCTTTTTTGAAAGAACACCTGTTTGCCGATGTGTTCGATAGTGATGTGTTGACCTACCAGCAGCGGGAACTGGTAACCATATCGGCGCTGGCTGCCATGCCCGGCGTCGCATCCCAGCTACAGGCCCACCTGAACATGGGGCTGAATACCGGCCTTACCGAAAGCCAACTGGTTCAGGTTGCGGACCTGATCGAAATGTACATCAGCCGAACTCAGGCCAATATTTTACGCAAAGCACTGAATAAGCCCACTGTCCCCCTCATCGAACCGGGCATGATGGTACGCATTGCTGAACTCGACATCGTGCCGGAATATCTGGACGACTATAAGGCTATCCTGAAAGAAGAATCGGCAGCGTCGGTAAGACTGGAGCCAGGGGTCATTGCCATTTTTCCGATGGCGGTGAAGGAGAAACCCACCCAAATCAGGCTAATCGAACTATACGCAAATCCGGCGGCTTACCAGTCGCACATAAAATCACCGCATTTTCAGCACTACAAAACCGCGACGCTGAAGATGGTCAAGTCATTGACGTTGATTAGCATGGACAGTCTCGACCCGGAAACGATGCTCTCGCTCTTCAAAAAATTAAATTAAGTCTCGACCGATCCGTCGATTGACTTGACAGCTTCACTCTAAGACGTTTCCCGAAGCGGAGTTCTGTTTTGTGTCCGGCGTTTTCGTTTGTGTGCGATTTCTTGGCCTACAAAACGTCTTACCGGATATAGCCGTAAAAACCAGCCCCAGCCAGTAGCCCCAGCAGGGCCCCTACAACCAGTTCCGTCAAGCTATGGCGGCTCAACACCAACCGAGATGCGGCTATCAATAGAGCCAGTATTCCCATGCCCACCCCCAGCGGCAGACTGATCAGACGAAGTGCCCAGACCATGAAGAACGAGATCGAGGTGTGAAGCGAAACTTTACAAAAAAAGTTGATCCCGTACGAACAGACCACGAGCAGAAGCACGCTTAAAAAGCCGATACAAAAGGGACGGGGTTGTTGGGTTACGAACAACAATGTGGTCACCAGTCCCAGTAGGGCGATTAATATTGGGTAGAACCGGTAACGCTGCTGTCGATCCGAAACGTCGAAATTGGTGTACAGACCACGTTTCGTCCGTTGATAATTTTGCCAGGTCACCGGCCCGATCACTCCGCCAAGAAGCAACCCCGAAACCAGCAACGCGTTGAGCGTGGTTAGTTGATCGAAGGCTACAGCGAGGGTAAACAACGAAGTCACGAACAGCGGATGGCCGACTGCCGATACGATGCGAGCAGTTTTAGTGAGCCAGGGAGAAACAGATTGCACGGATAGCCGTAGTTCAATTGACGAATAGGGCAAATCTACACCGAATCCCCGTATCCCCCCGTGCGTGCGTACCGGATCACCCATGTACCAAACTGAATGTGCTCTACTAGGCTGGTCACCAGCGGTTATGCCCAATTCCGTCAATTAACTACCTCCCGCGGTACAGGCTCTGTTCAAAGGGATAACCGCAGCTAGGACATCAGCTTTTCCCGCAGACGCTCGTTTGTGGCCTGAGACAGGCAAGCGTTGATCCGCACAAACGAGCGTCAGGCACTAGTGACTACTTTCGGGTCGTCAGGATGATTTGCCCGTCTGGATACAGCACATCGGCATTGTCTTCTGCCGTAATGAAAACCGTGCGGGGTTCAGCGATAGTGGTAGCTTTTAGTTCTGCTTTCAGCACTTTACCGGTCGGCACTAACTGTCCCAGCTTTTTGGCAGACTCCTCACTCGATTCTGCCCACACCAAATAGATGTTTTTAGATGGCGTGAGCTTACTGGCCTCGGCCAGATTTTGGACATCCACACTCACGATATAATTCTTGTTCTTATCCTTCTTTACGTGTACTTCTCCGGATGCCGCTGGAACGATAGATGACGTGCCAAACATCATTTTGGGCGTACATGAACTGAGTGCTATAGCTATTGCCAGCGTCAAAGCGGCAGCATGAATTGTTTTCATTTGTTCAGTGTGTTTAACAAAAGAGAAACACCAGAATTTCACAGATGTTCAATTGACTTGCTGCCAGGCACCGGCTCTTACATACTTTTATACCTGTTTTACCAATGCCAAATCAAACGCAGCAGCATAGGGGGCTAATACGGAAGGTCATCTCGCGAGTGAGCTGGGCGCTGCTTAGGTCCGGACTGGCTGGTTAGGGTACGGCACACCGTTCATTTGCTGATTCCAGCCTATTTCCACAACCATTGACCTGCTTGCATGTCTTGATCAGGATAAGCCATTTTCTGTGTACCCTCCCCTTCAGCGCTAAAAGTAGCCTGTGTCATCAACGGAAACAAAGGCAACGAAATACGCTGACTCTCCTGAGATTATATACCCCATACCTGAGTAAAAATACCTACATACAGCCAGTAAAATAAATACATAACGCATAGATAGTCGACTGTTAGCTAGTCAGTTAGGTTTTACCTAAACCAGTTGGTACAGTTTTCTCTCTACTAGATGACTTGGCCAACATAGTTACGGATGACCATGTCGGTGTTGATCCGGCTATCACTTCATGGCTAGACCAAATATCGACACGCAGCAGTATTCAACTCAACCAAAATGAAGGGTATCTCCCGGAGTTCCCTGTTTACCGGAGCCCATGTCTCCGCGCTCTTTTCCCTGACACGATGAAAATACGCATTGGCTATTTAGCCCTTCTTCTGTTACTGGTCGGAATTCCTTGGTTGACGTATGGGCAGGATTCACTAAAGGTTACGGAGCCTTTTCGAGCCCGTCACATGGTATTTGCAGGACTACAGATCCCGCTGAACTACACGGCGGGCTATCAGTTCCAGTTCAGTCGGCGGTTTTCCGTACAGGCGCAGGGGGGCGTCATTGCAGCTCCTTTCGATCAGTACACGCTAAAATTGCTGGAAGGCTTTGGCCTGGACCCTAACCTGAGTCGGGTTATTGACCGTTCGTTTCGGGGAGGTAGTTCAGCGAGCCTGGGCGTGACCGTGCACGCGAATTCACCCTGGTACGGAACACTGTACGGACAGTATATCCATTTTACGGCGGGCCCAATTACACCGGCCGATGGTCTGGGTGTTTACTTAAATCGGGACTTCTCTGGCTTTGGCCTTCTCGACTCATCAGCGTTCGTCTTTACGTTACAATCGAATCTTTGGATCACCGGAATTCGAGTGGGTCGTTCGTTTCAGTTCCGCAATTCCCGTTTCGGCCTGAACACTGAACTGAGCCTGGGCAAGATCGTAAGCACACAAAACACGTTTTCGTCAAACCGGCCGGGAATAGACCGGCTAGGCGTGACCCGGCTGCTATACGGCAATCTGGACGAGGAAATTGACACCAAACTTCGCCAACACGGTTTTCTACCGACGCTCAACGTATTACTTACCTATCGACTTCACTAATCACGTTTACAAAACCAGTTCATTCATGCAACTCATGCGATTACGGATCAACTTAGCTCTTCTGGCCCTTCCCGTCCTCCTTTCCCAGTGCGGGGTCAACCGACAGGTGCAACAGGCAAAAATGTTGAGCAAAAGCAAGTACGCTATTCACTCGGCCGATAGCGTAACAATTGCGGGCTACGATATACAGGACTTTAAAGATGTCCGGCAATTAGACGATGTTAACCCGCTTAAATACCCCAGAATTACGGCCGGACTCCTCAGAAAAGACGTCCCTTTCAACGCGACCGTCAACCTGGAAATTGTCAATCCAACGAACGAGGTTGCTGCCATTAATGCGTTTGACTATCGCTTGTTGCTGTCCGGAAACGAACTGGCTACGGGCACCGTTCAACGGCGGGTAGAAGTTCCACCAGGCGGAGGGAAGGTGATCGTACCGATTCCCGTCAATGCCAATGCGTATGGGCTAGTGACCAGTTCATCAACCCGCAATGCCTTCGTTAATCTGATTCGCAATTTAGCCGGTGGTAGCCAGACGGAAGCGTCCCGTATTACGCTGAAGATCAAGCCGACGATCATGCTGGGCAACAAATCCGTTCAGTACCCCGGCTACATCGACATTGACAAAGACGTTACCCGTGACTTACTGCTGACAGCAAAAAAAACAAATCCGTGATTGCAGGGAGTGAGCCATACTACCCGAATGAAGGACAGAACAAGTGCTCAGAATCAAGCGAATACTTTACTAAGTTGATTTAAGGCTGGAAATTGGTCAACCTTTTGGCTGGATTAAGTGCCGGATACACCTTTATAAGTAGAGCAACTGTTTTGGCTGGACCAGGTATCAGCCAAAACAGTTGCTCTTCGTGTTGCCATTGTGCTGGTTCTTTCGCCTTTCAGCAGCATCAACGCACGGAACAGAAACAAAAAAAGCCACCCCGGTTTGGGATAGCTTTTCGATATTTTTTACCTGTATCGGTAAGTAGCTTTGTGCCGTTCGAGTAAAGAAGGTAAACCACCAGTAACAAAACATACGCGTCCGGGCTCATTAGTACGACTCAGCTCTATC